>JALORD010000034.1 GCA_025459145.1 Pirellulaceae bacterium
ATCGTGCGCGTCGGGCGAAGCCTGCTCGCGGTTCGCACCGAGTACGGGGGCTGCTCGATGGTTTCCCGGTGAGCACTCGCAGCGCTTCCCACGCGCCGCTATGGGGACTAAAATCCGGCCTGTCCCGGGCGGGGCGGTTTCGGCGCGTGCGCCGGCCTCGCCGCGGTTTGCTGTAATCGATTCCCCCCGCCCGTTCCCTCATCCGGCTCGACGCCCCCTGAGACTCCCCCATGATCCGCACCCGGCTGTCGGTGATGATGTTCCTCGAATTTTTTATCTGGGGAGCGTGGCTGCCGCTCATCTTTGCCTACCTGCCAGAGCGCGGGTTCAGTTCGGCCGAGCAATCGTGGATTCTCAACACTTTCGCAATCGCGTCGTTCGTCGGCATGTTCTTCAGCAACCAGTTTGCTGATCGGAACTTTGCCGCGGAAAAATTTCTGGCCGTGAGCCACCTGATCGGCGGTCTGGCATTTCTGGGGCTGTACTGGGCGACGAACTTCTGGTCGTTCTTCGCCCTGATGATGGTCCACTGCCTGTTCTACGTCCCAACAATCTCAATCACCAACTCGATCGCGTTTGCCAATGTCGAAGACGCTCAGCGCGATTTCGGTCCGATTCGCCTGTGGGGTACTATTGGCTGGATCGCCGCCGCCTGGCCATACATCTTCTTCCCCGAGCGGACGAACATGTTCTTCTTCACCGGGGTGGCTTCGATCGCCCTGGCGGTGTTCAGCCTGTTTCTGCCACACACCCCCCCCAAGCCCGCCGCTCCCGGGGAAGGTTCGTTTGCTTGGCTCAAGGCGGTAAAGTATCTGCAGGTACTATCGATCTTTGTGCTGTTCGTCGTCACATTCGTCGACACTGCGGTGCATCAGTGCTACTTCATCTGGACGGAGACATTCCTGCAAAAGATCGGCGTGGCGAAGAATTACACGGGCACGGTGATGAGCATCGGTCAGGTGGCCGAGATCGGGACGATGGCTGTTCTCGGAATGGTGCTTAAACGGCTCGGCTGGCGGACTACGATGATCGTTGGCATTCTAGGGCACTTCGTCCGGTTTGGCCTGTTCGCGTTTGTGCCGCTGCAGTGGCTGGCGATTTCGATCAACGTCGTACATGGCGTGTGCTACGCGTTTTTCTTCGCCACGGTTTACATCTTTGTCGACGAGTTTCTGCCAAAGGACGTGCGGACGAGTGCCCAGGGACTCTTCAATGTGATGATTCTGGGGCTGGGTCCGTTTGTCGGCAATCTGATTTGGCCGGCCATTGGTGAACAGACCGCTCCCGCGGTCGTTGAGGCACAAGTGGCGTTCGACCAAGGGTCTCCTTCGGTCAAGCTCTCAGGATTCGTCCGGAATTCTGCGAGCGGGGCGGACAAAGTCGAGATCTTCGAGGAGTTGCCGCCACCCTCGCCAGGAGGCAAGGCGGACCAGCGATTAGTCCTCGAAGCGCCGCTTGGTCCGGAAGGCAAGCTCGAGGCGACGCTTCCAGACATTGCCGCGGGCGACCATACGTTTTTTATCAAGACGCTCCGGCGCGGTGGACTTCTCGGGGATCAGCCTTCGACCGTCAACTTGCCGCTTAAGGTCCCCGCGGAAGCTCCCAAGGCAGAAGTGAAGGCGGTCGGGAAAGACTTCGACTTCCAGACGCTGTTCCTGTATCCGGCTTTGACCGCGCTGGTCGCGGCCATCCTCCTGGCGGTTGCCTTCCATCCGCCGGCGCAGGGAACGCCCGAGACGACGAAGGCGCCGCCGGCGCACTAGGCACGAGACACTTTGGCAATGTTCCGCCTGTCATGTGGGTCGCTCAGGACTTGAGCGACCTTCGCCGGGCGCGGACGATGCCTCTTCCGGCGATGCCGCACGCCGATGTGCGAATTCCTCCGCATCGTCCGACGACGTCGTCTTCACCGCTGAACGCGTTGGCAAGCTCCCTCCTCGCGCCGCCCCGGACTGCGTCGGGGGCGTACCTTGAGTGGACAAGCGGTTGCGGCAGAGGGTTTAATGGGCGCCGCGAGAAGCGGGCACAGAAACTTAAATTGTGTCGCACTAAGGCACATTGTGAGCCGGACGATGACTACCCAAACGAAGCATAAGCGGCTTATTCGGACTGGCAATCCGAGTACGTCGCGACTTTGCCCCGAGGCAAACCGATCGATCGCCATGCTCGCGGGCTGGATGCTCGGACTGGCCGCCGCAGCGGGGCTGAGCCCCCGCGCGACTGCCGACGAGATGGGTAGTCCCCTCCCGGCCGAAGAAGCGGCGGCGACGGTGAAACTGCCGCCGGGTTTCAAGGCGACGGTGTTCGCCAGCGAGCCCGATATTACGCAGCCGATCGCTTTCACGTTCGACGACCGGGGGCGCATCTGGGTGGTCGAATCGCTCTCGTATCCGACGTGGAAGGCCGACAATACCGGCAATGACCGCGTCACGATTCTGGAAGACACCGACGGCGATGGTCAGCACGACAAGCGAACCGTGTTCTACGACCGCGGCGTCAACCTGAGCGGCATCGAGGTCGGCTTCGGCGGCGTCTGGCTCACGGCCGTGCCGAACCTGATCTTCATTCCCGACGCCAACGGCGACGACCGGCCCGATGGTCCGCCGAAAGTGCTGCTCGACGGCTGGGATCTCAAGGCGAAGCACAATGTGGTGGGCAATCTGGCCTGGGGGCCTGACGGCTGGCTCTACGGCTGCAACGGCATTCTCTCCAACAGCCTCGTCGGCAAGCCGGGCACCGCCGAGCGGGACCGCGTGGCGATCAACTGCGGGGTGTGGCGCTATCATCCGACGCGCCACACGTTCGAGGCGTTCGCCCACGGGACGACGAACCCCTGGGGAATCGACTGGGACGAACGAGGCGAGATGTTTGTCACCAACTGCGTGATCAAGCATGCGTTTCACTTCCTCCCCGGCGGGCACTACGAGCGGATGTTTGGCGAGGATCTGAATCGCCACACGTATGGCCTGCTCGAAAGCTGCGCCGACCACCAGCACTGGGCCGGCGGGCACTGGACGACCTCGCGCGGCGGCGAGGGGGCGCATGGCGACGCCGGCGGCGGCCACGCCCACAGCGGCTGCATGATCTATCTGGGCGAAAACTGGCCCGCCGAGTATCGCGGCAGTCTCTTGACGCTCAACATCCATGGCCGGCGGCTCAATCGCGACACCTTGCATCGCGAGGGGAGCGGCTACGTCGCCCGACATGCGGCGGACCTGGCCTTTTCCCAGGATCCCTGGTTTCGGGGCGTCGGCGTGAAGTACGGCCCCGATGGGGGCGTCTTTGTCAGCGACTGGAGCGACACCGGCGAGTGCCACGACTACACCGAGGAAGACTGCGACAAGCGGGGCGGGCGGATCTTCAAGATTGTATACGAGCAAGGTCCATTGCCGCCGGCCGAAGACCTGGCGAAACGCGACAGCGACGCCCTGCTGTCCTTGGTGGGAAACTCCAATGAGTGGCAGTCACGCCACGCGCGGCGCATTTTGCAGGAGCGAGCCTTCCAGCGAAAGATTCCCGCCGCGAGTCTGACACAGGCGCGGGAGGAGTTGGGCGAGCTGTCGCTGAAGCTTCCGACGCTCGGCGCTCCGTCGCGGCGGGCCCTGGCCCTGCTCTGGACACTGCATAATGCCGGTGCGATCGATGAAACGCTGCTCGTCGATCTGCTCTCGGCCGGCGACGAGACGCTGCGGGCCCAGGCGGTGAAGCTGGTCTCGGAGCCGCGGAAGGTGTCTGACGCAGTGGCTGCAGCACTTACCAAACTGGCCCAGAGCGAGACGTCGCCGCTCGTGCGCGTGCATCTGGCGGCGGCCTCACAACGCCTGCCGCTCGACCAGAAATGGCCGATCTGCGAGGCGCTTGTCGCCCAGCCCGTCGATCCCCACGATGCCAACCTGCCGCTGATGGTCTGGTACGCCGCCGAGCCGCTTGTGCCGGCCAATCCGCGGCGGGCGATTGGCCTGCTCGCGCAAGTGGCGACGCCGCTCGTGCGGCAGCTGCTCACGCGGCGGATCGTCGCGGTGCACGAAGGGGACGGACAGCCGAACCCGAGCAACGCCTGGATTATGGACGAGTTGCTGCGGACGCTCGCCACCGCCGAGGAGGCCGTGCGGCGCGATATCCTGCTCGGCCTGCAGCAGACGTATCGCGGCCGGCGGGCAATGCCCGCGCCGAAGGACTGGACCGCGATTGCGGCGGAACTGGCGAAAAGCAACGACCCGCAGGTGCGCGATCTGGCGAGCGAACTGTCAGTCCTGTTCGGCGATACGCGCGAGATCGCCCGCCTGGAAGAGGTGGTGATGAAGCGCGAGCGGGCGACGGCGGCCGAGCGGCGGCGGGCGCTGGAACTGCTCGTCGCGCGGCGCGATCCGGCCTTTGGCCAATCGGTGCTGATGCTCTTGCGCGATCCGGAAATTCGCCCGGAAGCGATTCGGGCCCTCGCCGCGTTCGACCGGCCCGAGACGGCGCAGCGGCTCGTCGCGCTGTATTCCGAGTTCACGCCAGCCGAGCGGCAGGACGCGATTCAAACGCTGACGGCGCGCCCGGCACTGGGGCTCGCGCTGCTCGACGCGATCGAAGCGGGCGTCATTCCGCGCAGCGAAGTGTCCGCCCTCGTCATTCGCCAACTGCAGGCGCTCGAAGACGACGGGCTCAACCAGCGGCTGAAGGCCGTCTGGGGCGATATCCGCCCCGCCGCGGCCGACAAGCGCGAGCGGATCGGCGCCATCAAGGAGCAGCTGGATGCCGAGACACTCAAGCTCGCGAACCTGCCGCGCGGGCGGGCGATTTACGCCAAGACGTGTGCCAATTGCCACCGGCTGTTCGGCGAAGGAGGACAGATCGGCCCCGAACTGACCGGCGCCCAGCGGACGAGCCTCGATTACGTGCTCGACAATGTGCTCGATCCGAGCGCAATCGTTCCGCGCGAGTACCGTCCGCATGTGCTGCGGCTGGCCGATGGCCGCGTTGTGCAAGGAGTCGTTGTTGAAGAGACGCCCCAGACGCTGGTCGTGCAAACGGCGAACGAGACCTTGCGCGTCCCGACGAGCGAAATCGAGGGCCGCCGCGAATCGGCCCTGTCGATGATGCCCGAGGGGCTGTTCGATCGGCTCTCGGCCGAGGAGATTCGCGACCTGGTCGGGTACCTCGCCAGTCCCGAGCAAGTGCCGCTCGCCGAGTAGCGACATTACTGCCGGGCGTGCAGGGCGGCGTGCTCCTCGCCGTCGTGCGGGCGGTTGTCGTGCCCCTTGTCGGCAGTCAGTTCGATCCGCTCGACGTACTTCACGTTCGCGCACTCGTCGACTTCGTCCGTGTGGCAGGCGGCAAAATCGGGAATGAAGAACCGAAACGGGCCGCCGGCTTGCACCGAGAGGGGCTGTCCATCGACGCGGTAAATCACCAGGCCCCGGTCGACGACCGCCGCGAGCGGAATGCTGGCGTGAAAGTCGTCCCGGCTGGCGTGGAGTCCCAGATACTTCGCGTCGGCAGCGGGCTCCACAAGTTTGAGGAGACCGGCCAGGCGGACGGCGTCCCCTTTGCGGCCCGGAACGATCCGGCTGACGTCGATCACCTGATCGTCGCCGCTGACAGCCGCCAGATCGGCAAACGTTAATTCACGGGGCCTCGCGACGCGGCCGGTGATTTGCAGGGTGCTCATCGGCAAGATTGTATTGGTTGGCAGGCGACACCGATCGAGTGGCGATGCCTGAAGCGCGAACGAGGGCGACAGCAGGCACGAGGGTCCGCGGACCGCCGGCAAGATGCTTAGCGGGGCTTTTTCTTCGTGAGGCCTTTGGCGGACGACTTCTTCTCGGACTTGGCCGGTTCGGCCTTGGGCAAATCGGCTTTCGGCGAGTCTGGTTTGGGCGGGGGCTTCGGCGCTTCGGCCCGTTTCTTATCCGCCGCGGAGTCCGACTTGCCGGACTGCTTGGACCGGGCCCGCTGCGCTTTGGCGGCGGCCTTGGCCGCGGCCTCGCGGGCTTCGTTGGCGGCCTGTTCGCGGGCCGCGATCGCAGCGGCTCGCGCTTCCTGACGCTTTTCCTTGGCTGCTTCTTGCGCAGCGGCGGCTTCCGACTCGAGCCGCGCCTGCCGTTTGACCATCCGATCCTTGGCGTCGGGATCGATTTCGAGCAGGATCGACTTCAGCTTGGTGGAACCAGGCGAGGCGTAGTATTCGGAGCCGATCTGCTGCAGGAGCGAACCGAACTCGACTCCCTTGTTCTTGGGAATCGCCCGCTCCAGGCCGGGCACCTGGCCCTTGTCTGCCTCGGCGTCCGAAATCGCTCCGACGATGCACAGCACCTCGAGCGCGCCCCGGCTGACCGGGATCGAATGTCCGCTCAGGCCGTTCTGCGTGATGTAGGCCCGCATGAAGGGCGTCGTTCCCTGAATCTTCTCCAGGTCCTTCTCGGCCTTCCCCAGGTTCTGCTTCTTTAGCGGTTCGAGGTCGAACGAGTAGTTCGCCTCGAAGACCGACTGCAGCGATCGCTTCACGCGCTGGGCGGCGGACGAAGCATCGGGCAGGCCCGCCATTCCCTCGGCGATCTCGGTGATCGTGGTAACCCGGATTTCGTTGAGATCGAAATAGAGCTCCTTCAGCCGGGCAAACGCCTCGTCGGCCCCTTCGTAGCGGGCGTTCTCCAGGCACGCCGCATACAGCAGGTGGTCGAGCACCGTCCGGTCCGCCGGCGGGGCGATCGGCTTGTAATGCTTCTTCAGCACCTTGTGAATCTTGGCCAGCAGGGCTGCGCGGTTTGTGCTCATTCCAGATGCTGCGTGCTCAGGATGGTAGGGATACAGAAACAGAACAAACGGACTGGCAAGAGAGGGAGCAGCTTTAGCGGGTCGCAGAATCGTCGGTCGAGGAAGACGGCAAGTCGTCGACCAGTCCCTCACTCGCGACGTCTTCCGGCAGATCGTCCTCGAGTTCACTGGCGCCCGCCTGGCCAGCGTCCACTTGGTTCGCGTCCGGCGGCAAGACCTCCTTGAGAATTCGCAGGACTTCCAGCGAGTTTTTCACTCCCTTGTCCATGACGAACGTCAGCCGGGGCGTGTAGCGCGTATCGATGCGGTCGGCGATCTTCCGCTGCAAAAAGCCGGCCGAATGCTGCAGACCCGCAAGCGCCAACCGCTGCTCCTTCTCGTCCCCCATGATCGACACCTGCACCTTGGCCGACTTCATGTCGGGCGCCACGTCGACACCGACCACCGTCACCATTTTGACGCGCGGATCGCGCAGTTCGGTCAGGATCGCCATGCTGACGACTTCGCGAATGGCGGCGGCGGCTTTGAGGAGTCGGCGAGACATGGGGAGAGGGAACGGAGGACGGGGAAAGTTCACTGGATGGTGTCGGTTATCTGTCAGGAAGCGGAGCGAGGAAGGGCAAGTGCTCACTGCTCTGACCCCGGTTCCCTGCCCGCCTTTCCTCACAGCGTCCTCGCCACCTCTTCGATCTTATAGGCCTCGAGCAGATCGCCTTCCTTCAGGTCATTAAAGCCGGCCAGCTTGATGCCGCACTCCATGCCGCGGGCGACCTCTTTGGCATCGTCCTTTTCGCGGCGGAGCGAATCGATCGCGTAATCGCCGATGGTCCGGCTGTCGCGATTGACTCGCACGCGGCAGCCCCGTTCGATCGAACCGCGAATCACGAGGCAACCCGCCACGGCGCCCACGCGGCTGATCGTGAAGACTTGCTTGACGAGAGCCGCCCCCATGTCGACGACGCGCTCTTCCGGCTTGAGCTTTCCTTCGAGCAGGGCTTTGATGTCGTCGGTCAGTTTGTAAATGATGTCGTAGCGGCGGATCTCGACCTGCCGCTCGTCGGCCAGATTGCGGGCCGCTTCGTCGGGGATGACGTTGAAGCCGGCAATGACCGCGTTGGACGCGCTCGCCAGCGTAACATCGGCCACCGTGATGCCGCCCACCGAAGCCTGCAACACTCGAATCTTGACCTCCGGATGATCGAGCTTGGCGAGCTCCTTCTGAATTGCTTCGATCGAACCGCGGACGTCGGCCCGGATGATCAGGTTGAGCACCGTGACATCCTCGGATTGCCCCAGGCGTCCCTCGGAGAGCCGCTGCTGGAAATCCTCGAACGAAACACGGGTGCTAATACCCGACAGCGATTGTTGGCGCGAGGCCAAAGCCCGCTCACCGGCCAGTTCGCGCGCTTGGCTGATGTCGGACAGCACGTAGAACCGGTCGCCCGCATTGGGCGCGACGTCGAGACCGGTCACATTGACCGGCGTGCTGGGACCCGCCACTTTGATCTTCTGCCGCGGGCGGAGCGTATCGAACATGGCCTTCACACGGCCGTGCCCGGCACCGCAAACAACGATATCTCCTTCGCGGAGCGTGCCGCTTTGCACCATGAGCTTGGCAATCACGCCGCGGCCCGCTTCCTGCTCGGCTTCGAGACACATCCCGCTGGCTGGACTCTGGGCGTTCGCCTTGTACTCGTGCAGTTCGGCCGTGACCAGCAGCGTCTCGAGCAGGGTATCGATCCCCTGTCCGGTGACCGCGCTCGTCCGGACGACTTCCACGTCGCCGCCCCATTCGCTCGGCAAGAGGCCTGCCGTGGCCAGTTGCTGCAGCACCTTCTGTTCGTCCGCGCTGGGCAGATCGATCTTGTTCATGGCCACGACGATCGGCACTCCGGCCGCCTTGGCGTGGCTGATCGCTTCTTCGGTCTGCGGCATGACGCCGTCGTCGGCCGCCACAACCAGCACGGCGATGTCGGTAACGTTGGCTCCGCGAGCCCGCATTTCGGTGAACGCCTCGTGCCCCGGCGTATCGACGAACGAGACGTGCCGGCCGTCCTTCGTCGGAATGAGGTAAGCGCGGATATGCTGCGTAATACCCCCCGCTTCGCCGGCGACGACATTCGAACCGATGATCTTGTCGAGGAGCGAGGTCTTGCCGTGGTCGACGTGTCCGAGGACCGTGACAATTGGCGGACGGGGCTCCAGGAGCGATTCGTCTGAATCGGCGGCGGCGAACTGTGCCAGGACCTTCTCTTCGAGCGATTCGGCCGCCTTGAAGTCGAGATCGACGCCGAACTCGGCCACCAAGAGCTCGACATAGTCGTCGGGAATGTGGGCGTTGATATTCACCATCAGGCCCATTCCCATCAGCGAGCGAATGACCTGTGCGGCGCTCACCCCCGCGGCCTCCGAAAAGGACCGCACGTTGCAGGGCATTTCCAGCGTCGCTTTGTCTTTCCGCGGCGCGGCCGTACTGCCGTGCTTCTTCATGCGGACGAGATTGCGGCGCTTGCGCTGTGGTCCCTCGTCCTCCTCGCCCCCTGGTCGGCCTTTCCCCTTGCGTCCCTTGTTTCGGTCCGCACGCACCGACGCCATGTCCGCCAGTCCGGGCTCTTCCCCCGCGCCCGGCCGGCCGCGCTTCTTGCCGCCTCGACCCGGAAGGAGACCTGCGGCGTCTCCGGCGCCCACTTTGCCGGTCTTAACGCCCGACTCTTTCTGCTTGCGTTCGCGCTCGACCTTCTCCGCAAGAGCCTGCAGCGGCGCGGCGCGATTGGTCTTTCCCTTCAGAACGTCCGTCGGCAGCTTCAAAAGCGGCTTCTGAGCCTTGGGCTCGGCCGCCTTGGCAGACGGCGAAGGCTGCTTGACCTCGGGCATCGCCGCAAAGCGAACCCCGGGCGCACGGCGATCAGAGGTCTTGGGCGGCTCGCCATCGCGAGACCGCTCCGCCGGCTTCTTCGTCTTGGTATCGAGAATCTTAATTCCCGAGCCGCGGCGAGAGACGAACGAATCGCCGCGCACAGGAGATAACTCGGCCGGGGGCGTCGGCGGAGCCGGCGGCTTTACCGGCCCCGGCGTACGAGAAGGTGGTGTCGACGGGGCAGCGGGAGCAGAGCCCCGCGAAGGAGGCGCCATTGGCGGCTTTGACGCGGCAACCGGAAACTCGGCGGCCTGGGCGGCCACGCTCGGCGGACTCGTTTCCCGAACCTGTGGAGGCGGTGGCGGGGGAGCAACCTCGGGAGCGGCAACTTCCGCGGCTACATGATTGGCCGGCGCGGGGGCAGGCGTTTCGGCTGGCGGCGGAGCAACCGGTGCGGTCCGGCGCGGTGGGGCCTTGGGGGGAGGCGGAGGAGGCGGGGGCAGGGTTGCCGTACCGGCGACAGGCGATGAGAGAACCGCCTTCGTGTCGACGAGTGGTGCGGGAGTCGCAGCACTTTTCTTCGCCGACGCGCCCTCCATGTACGCCCTGAGACGAATGACTTCGTCGTCTTCCAGGCTAGCGAGCGCAGAACCTTTACCCGGAATTCCCGCTTTCGTGCAGAAATCCACGAGCTCCTTGCTGTCGATCTTCAAATCTTTCGCCAGCGCGTAAATCCGAATGGGCACGTCCGCCCTCCTATGCCGCCGGCGTCCGAACAGGAATCGGAACGACGCGCGGAACCCTGGTTGCACCTGTCTAAATCATGTCCACGGTCTCCTGTGGGTAGAACGCCCTCGCAACCTTGAAAGGGCGAACCTCAAGTCCGACGCCGCACTTCACGTTTTGGACAGAGCCGCCGACCGGTGACGCAGCGCCGAACCGTGCGCCGCGAACCCACTCGCGCAGCCCCGGCATTGAAGCGACTTCGTAGAGGACCAGCCCGCCGAGCCGGCCCCCCGTCCGGGAGTGATCCCACAATGTACTGCACAATCCGGGACAATTCCAGTTGGGGTCCCGGGAGATCAACCCAATTTTCACATCCCCTCGCGTGGCTTTACGAAGGAGAATCTTCTGGAGCGGGGGCTTCCGAAGCCGGCGCGGGGGACTCGTCGGTAGCCGAGGTGTCGGCCGCGGCCCCAGGGACCCCCTCCGCGGCGGGCTCTTCGGCAGGAGCGACTTCGACGGCCGCCGGAGCGGGGTTAGCGGCCGCGTGCGCCGCAGCCTGGACAGCTGCCATCGCGGCCCGGTTTTCCTCTTCTTTTTTCCGCCGTTTCTCGTCGTCCGCAGCCTGCTCTGCCTGAGCGGCCAGATCCTCGGCCTGATTGGTAATCGTGTCGACTTGCTCCTCGGTGAGCCCACCCATTTCCATCAGGGCATCGGGCTCGATCACCGACAAATCGTCGTACGAAAGGTACCCTTGTTCGACCAGCCGCTGGGCGAGTTCCTCGGTCATCCCTTCGATCTGAGAGAACCCGGCGACAGCCCGGTCGATCTGCTCTTCGAGCTCATCGTTGGTCATGATCTCGATGTCCCAGCCGCAGAGCTTGCTGGCCAGGCGGACATTTTGACCCTTGCGGCCGATTGCCAGCGACAACTGGTCCTCGCGGACCAAGACGATCGCCCGACCAATCATGTCGCAGAGCAGGACCTGATCGACTTCGGCCGGCTGCAGTGCCGCGCGGATCAGCGTTTCAGGATCGTCGTTCCAGCGGACAATGTCGATCCGCTCGCCGCCGAGTTCGTCGACGATGTTTTTGATGCGGTTGCCGCGGACGCCGACGCAGGCTCCCACGCAGTCAACCCGCTGGTCGGTCGAGCTGACCGCCACTTTGCTGCGATGCCCCGGTTCGCGGGCGATGGCGTTGACGCTGATGACGCCGTCGGCAATCTCGGGGATTTCCTGCTCGAAGAGCCGCTGCACAAACACGGGACGGGTCCGGCTGAGGACCACCTTCACGCGGCTCCCCTGCGGACGCACTTCAAACACTACCGCCCGGACGCGTTCGTTGGGGTGGTGCGTCTCGCCGGGGATCTGTTCGCTGCGAGGCAGAATCGCTTCAACTGTGCCCAGCGACACGATCGTGGCGCCCCCTTCGCTGCGCGTGATCACGCCGTTGACGAGTTGCCCGATTTGCTCGCCATATTCGCCAAGCAGCGAATCGCGCTCTGCCTCGCGAATCTTTTGAATGATGACCTGCTTGGCGGTCTGGGCGCCGATCCGGCCGCTGATTTCGGCCGAATCCATCGGCTCGCCGTTATGGGTACCCGAGAGGGCCCCCGACTCGCGATCGATCGCGACGGTGATCTCCGCCGTTTCGCCGTAGTGCTTTTTGGCCGCCGTGACGAGCGCAGCTTCGATCGCCTGCATCACGATTTCTTTGTCGATGTTCTTCTCGCGATGGAGCGAGTCGACAATTCGCAGCATGTCGCTGGGGTTCATGGCGAAGGCCTTGGGTCAGTGATCAGTTGTCGTATTTCAATGGTCGCAGCGCACGAGGGACATGCCGGAATCCGTCGCAAACCAGTGCAGGCGGTCCGTCCGAAAACGCAGGCAGACGGTATCGCCAGGGGCCGGGACGTGTAACGCCGGTTTAAGTTGCCTCACAATGATGTTCGCTGCAGTGTTGTTCGTTGTTCTGGTGTTCGTTGTGCTGGGGGTAATTCGCAGGTGCAGGTAGTTCGACTCGCCGCAATTCTCGATCGATTGAAGGATTCCGCTGCAAGTAGTGTCGGGCAGGTGGCTCGAGGCGACTTCGATGTCTTCCGGGCGAATGCCGACGAACACGCGACCATCCATCAAACCATCTTGGGGCCAGCAATCGGCGGGCAGACGGATCGTTGTCAACGTCCCTTCCGAATCGCTGATTTCAAACCCTGAGTCTGTTAGCTCCCCTTCCAGTAAGTTCATTCCCATCGGCCCGAAAAACTCGGCCACAAACCGGCTCTTCGGACGCTCATAAATCTCGCTGGGGGTGCCGACCTGAGCCAACCGGCCCCGATCAAGCACCGCCACCCGGTCGCCAATCGCCAAAGCCTCCGCCTGATCGTGCGTGACGTAAATCGTCGGCACGCCGAGCGTTTGCTGCAGCGCTTTCAGTTCCCGCCGCAAGGTTCGCCGCGTCGGTAAATCGAGGCTGCTTAGCGGTTCGTCCAGGAGCAGGGCCTGCGGCTGACGGACGATTGCTCGCCCCAGGGCCACCCGCTGCTGCTCGCCTCCCGACAGTTCGCTCGGCCGGCGGTCGAGCAGGTGCTCGATCCGCAGCCGCTGGGCTGTCTCAACGATTCTCGCTCGCACCTCGCTCGTTGCCGCACTGCGATTTACCAGCGACGAGCACCACCCTCCCCACGTTTGGGCGTTCAAGGGGAACGCCAGGTTTTGTTCGACCGTCAAGTGTTCGTACAGCGCCAGGCTCTGAAACACGAGCGCCACATTCCGCGCTTGCGGCGGCACTCCCGTCAGGTCCCGGCCAGCCAGGAGGACTCTCCCGGCTGTGGGCCTTTCGAGCCCGGCCACGAGCCGCAGGAGCGTCGTTTTGCCCGAACCGCTCGGACCGACGACGACGAGCAACTCGCCCGCCGATACGTCCAAATTCAAGCCGTCGAGAGCCGCCCGAGGGGGGGCCGATCGCGTCTCTGCTGAATCACCGTAAACCTTTGTCAGGTCTTGGATTACGATGCCGGCCACGCCTGGGGACCTTCCGGCAATTCAACAAAAAAACGCGTTCTACCCTTTCGAGCAGCTCGCGCTGTTTTTTGGCTCGAAAATATTGTACCGACGAGACTTAGGCGATTTCTCGCCTAGCCTCCAGAAGGATATCGGTCACTTCCGCGGGTGTCAAGTTGGTTGAAGTTCGCGTGACTTCCTGCCGCCGCCGGGGGAGCGACAATCAACCTGCGGCGAAACGTCGGACGGACAGATGGGCGATGGGAAGACGCGTCGAGCCCTCCTGAGCCAGATCGGCGAGTGCCTCCCCCAGGACGCTCGTGAACTTGAAGCCATGCCCCGAGAGGCCGGCGGCGAAGACGACCTGCGGCATTTCCGGGTGCCGATCGACCAGAAAATGCTCGTCGGGCGACATGGTGTAAAAGCAGACGCTGTGCCGCACGAGTTCCGCAACACCACCAGCCAAGTGCTCGTCGACAAAGCCGCGGACGCGCTCCAGGTCGGCCTGGTCGAGCCGCCGCAGATCAGTCAGCGGATCGGCGATGGGCTCCCCGCCGCTATGCTCAGCTACCTTAAGTCCGAGCGCGTCGATTACGGGAAAGCCGTAAAAGACGCCGCCGGGCAGCTCATAGAGAAATGTCGGACAGCCGGCGGAGGCGTGCATTGACTGAACGCTCGACCGGAACCAATAGACGTGCTTGCGGCGGATCGTGAGCGGGATGCCCAGGCTGGCGAGGAGTTGCGGCGCCCAGGGACCGGCCGTGACGACGAGCCTTTCGGCATGCAGCACTTCGCCCGACTGGAGCTCGACGGCGACGCCCCTTCCTTCCGGGAGGAACGATCGGACAGGTGCCGTGCGGAACTCCGCGCCGTGCTGGCGGGCCGCTGCAATGTGGGCCAGGACACACCGCTCCACATGCAGATAGCCGGCGGTCGGCTCGAAGACACCCGACATTCCCGCCGGGACGCGAAACGCGGGAAATCGCTGGCTGATCTCGGCCGGGCTCAACGGCTCGACTGCCAGGTGATGCTTGCGGGCACTAGCGAGGACGCCCGAGATTACCGCCCCGTCGGCGGGACCGATCTGCAGCAGGCCGACTTGCCGAAGCAGCGGCTCTCCCGCGACCTGCTCCAGTTCGCGCCACAGGTCGTAAGCGCGGAGGAGCAGCGGCACGTAGTCGGAGTGCTCGAAGTACGCCTGGCGAATGATCCGCGTCTCGCCGTGCGAACTCCCTCGGTCATGTCCGGGAGCAAAGCGGTCGAGGCCCAGGACGCTGGCTCCACGGCGGGCCAGATGCAATGCCGCGGCGCTTCCCACGCCGCCGGTGCCGAGAATGATCGCGTCGTAGGACATCGACGGCAAATTCGAAGCACGAAGCACGAAACTCGAAACAACCCCCAAGCTCTCAACTTTCGAAAGTTCGAGGCTCCCGCGCCAACATGGGATTGGCCTTCACGATCAGTATCACGACTTGGTGTCGCGTTGTCCCTGCACGAGGGCGGCCGCGAATCCCAGCAGGTCGCCTTGAGCGCGGCAATGGTCGAGCACGGTGCCGAAACTCGCCGACTTCTCGGCCAGTTCTAGCAGCGTCGGCGCATAGCCCATCGATTGCGATCCCTTCGGAATCACCTTCAGGGCCGCCGCGAGCGCTTCGGCCGGCCGGCCAACCCGCGCGAGCAGGTCGATGTACGTCTCGGCCGCCGCCGGGCCGTGGTACTGCGGGTCGAGCATCTCGGCTTTGGTGCGGAAGTACTCGAGCGCCTCGTCGACATTCTCGCCGAGTAGCGCCTGGAAATAGAGCGCACTGGCCGGATACTGCTCGGCAAAGGGCTCGTCGCCCGGATACTGAAACTGAGCGTTCAGCCGGCGGCCGTACTCTGTCAAATCGAGCGCCAGCCGCAGGTCGGCGGGCTCGGTGAGGACGCGCGCGATGCGAACGGCAGCGGCCAGGTGCGTCGTGTCGATATGGTACGAGTTGTCCTGAAAGAGCCAGTCGCGGTCGGCCACCAGTTCACGCAGCGTCGTTTCGCTCGGCGGCTGTCCCTCCTGGCGGGCAATGTCGTGCTTGACGCTGGCCAAGAGGTCCGCATGCACCCGCGCGAGGAGTTGCTTCGCGGCGGGCACCTGCTCGGCCCGCGGACGGCGAGCGACTGAGCTGTCATAAGCGGTGATCGAACTGCAGGTGCCATACGTCGACAGGACGAGGCCGTAGCCGCGGCCGATATCGATCCCTTCGTGCAGACAGACCTCGATCAGCTCCTCGGTGTTTTCTTCGGTGGGTTCAATGGCCGCCAGCAGGTTGGCAACCTCCGCCTTATCGCCGACGGGACGGAGGTACATCCATCCTTCGCGCACCTGACCCGCCTTAAGCAGTTCGGTCCCCACGTCGCGGCAGGCGGCGATCAACCCTTCCTCGAGCAGATTGCGGTCTGCTTCGCTCAGGTTGTCGCCCGAGTCGTGATAGAGGAGCGGCAGTCCGATCCGCCGCCGGACCTGCATCTTCAGCACTTCGAACAGTTCGTGAAACCGCTGTTGGCTGCGGAAAAGTTCAGCCGCTTGAGCCAGCGCGGCATCCGCGCCGCCGCGAGCCAGGGCGGACTCAAGTTGGTCGAAATCGGTTGACATCGAAGAAGTGGGCATGAGGCGTTCAAGCACGCGCACGGGGCGAGCAGGCGGGGAATGGACGAGTGTGCCAGGCGGGATCCGACACTGTGCATCGTAACTGCGCTAAGCGCAAGCGGATAGGACAAACGCCCTCCGATCGCGCGGGCCGCTTCCCATCACTTATGCCGTTCCAGGGCTGCCTTGGCTTCCCGAGTCAGGTGTGCTTCGAGAGCGCCAGCGGCCAGTTTCTCGAGCAGCGTTCGGGCCTCGGGCGTGCCAATCCATTCGAGGAGCTGTACAGCTCGCGCGTCGGCGAGCGTCGACTCACGCTGGGGATAGCGGCGATTCTGCAGCTTAAGGAGTTCGCCACATCGCAGTCGGACCTCGCCCGAGCGGGGTTTTTCGACTTCCTGACGAAGCTGTGCTTCGATCGCCGAGCCATAGGACGCCAGAACGTCGAACGCCGCCAGCCGCTCGGCAAACGATTCGTCGTCGAGCTGGGTGAACAGCGCTTCCAGCGTCATGGCCTCTAGCGGTTCGGCCGGGGCGAGTTTTTCGCCTGCAATCGCCAGGGCCCGCTCGAGATCCTTAGCCAGCCGGACGAGCGCCGCTTGGGCCGTCTCGGCGGCGGGCGAGGCCAACTGATCCCAGCACTTGGCGGCCTGCTCCGCGGTCAAAGTCGCCCCGACGAACTCCGGCGCGATCGCGGGGGGCGGAACGTCCCACACGATCACGGTCGTGTCGGCCAGCCCCGTCGCCAGGCGAGTTCCGTCCGCGGACAGATCGAGCGACACGACGTCGGCTTGTTGTCCTCCCAGCTCGGCCAGCTTTTCACCGGTGGTCAGGTTCCAGAACGCGACCGACGAATCCCGGCGCGCTTTTTCACCCAGATGTTCGCCGAGTGCCGTTGCGAGCAGCCGCCCCCGCCGATCGACCTCCATCGCGAATACGGTCCTGCCATGCTCGATCGTCCGAACGAGGCTTCCTGTGGCCAGCTCATAAATTCGCACGACCTTGTCGCCACAGGCGGCGACCAGAAACCGTCCGTCGCTGGTGATCGCTGACTGAACGACCTGCACGCTGCCGGCCAGTTCCATCTCCAGATCGGGCGCCGCCAAATCGACGACCCGCATCCGGCCGCTCTCCGCGAGGGCGACGACGCGCCCATCGGGAGCAGCCGCCATGGCACCGCCACTCGACGGGCCGACGATGGCTTCGCCCGCCGGCTCTAAGCCGGGAAACGTCACCCGCCGCACGCGATACTGACGCTGCTGCTGATCGTATTGGAGTAGCGACAGGTGCGATTGATCCGCGGTGAGAAAGATCGAGTACGCTTGCGACAAGTCGTTCGACCAATCCCGCAATCGCTCACCGGAGGTCGCATTCCAGGATTGCACGAGCGGCGACTGCCGGTGCAGCGTCAGCAGCTCATTGCCGTCCGGCGTGAACTCTAGATTTGCCGGTGCGGCATCGATCTGCCCTTGATGATTGCCTGAAGCAACACCCCACAGATGCGTCCTGCCGCTGGTGCAACCCGAGGCCAGCCGCTGGCCATCGGGCGAAAATCGCACTGCAGCGACGCGGCCCGTGTGCGCGGGGCGGTCCTCCTCCAGAAAAACTCCCCGCTCGAGGTCGGCCAGCAAGATCTGGTTGATATTGCCGGCCAGCGCGGCGAACTTGCCGTCCGGCGACAAGGCAAATGCCTGTATCGTGCCACTCCCCGCTGCAGCCGTCAGCTTCGCCTGCTGGCGTCCTGTGGCTGCGTCCCAGACTTGAATCACTCCGTCGGGATAGGCCGCGACCAATTGCTTTTCGTCGGGTGTAAACGCCGCCCCCAAAGGTTGCTGTCCAGGGCCATCCTGTAGTTCCATCAGTACCTTGTCCGCCGCAGGATCGACGAGCATGATCGTCGGGCCCAGTAGCGCTATCCGCGACGCATCGCGGCTGGCGATCATTCCAACGAGCGAACCCTCTTGTTTGACCACATCCGAGCGGTGAACGATCTCCTTCTTCGCCAGATCCCAGATGCGGAGCGAAGGGTTCCGGCCGAGTACGACCGCACGCCGGCTGTCGTGGGTCAGCGCCAAGCCTTGCACCTGCTGGCTCTGATCCTCCTGGATGATCGTTTCGCCGCTAGCGCGATCGATGACGAGGCCGAAGGGCTGCATCGACAGGCCCAGGTACTTGCCGTCGGCCGAATAGGTGAGCACGTTTCCCCGGTTGCCATACTCGGGCGTTCCCAGCGCATAAGTTCGCCGGTGCTTGCCGCTGGCGGCATCGTACGTGACGATCTGGCTCGAGTAGGCTCGCACGGCAATCTCGGCGCTGTCGGGCGAAAATGCGAGGCAGATCGACTGCGGCAGGGGCGTTCCGGCCTCGTCGACAGTCGCGAACCGCAGCGCCCGGCGCCCCGTCGCGGCGTCGAACACCGTGACTTCGCGATAGCTCGTAAGTGCCGCCACACGTTTGCCATCCGTCGACCACGCGAGCGACATCACTTGAGGCGAGTCAGACCGCCAGAGTTTGCTGCCCAGCCGATAGCGAGCACCGGCGGGAAGCGGATCGCCGTCGGCATCGAGGCGGGGCGGCGACTGCTCGGCGGCCCATGTCGTCGATCGAATCGTCGACAACTGGGCCGCTGCCACGAGAAGCAGGAGGGCAGCAGCAGCAGCGGTTCTCAGCAAACGCACCATCATTCCCCTCCCGCTGACGAGTGGCGTGACTGCCCCGCCTGGAAATTGGCGAAGCTCGGCAACCGGCGAAGATAACGGATCGGGGAGCCCGGAACCACCGCTTCACCCGCTGAGCCACCACTGGCCGGCCCGCGGCCCGGGTCGGTAGCATGGTCGCATGACGCAAGAACAAGCCAGTCCCACAGGTCAGGCCAATTTTCAGGGTCTGCGAGTCGCCGCGCTCGAGAGCCGGCGGGCGGAAGATATGACCCGCCTGATCGAGCGATTTGGGGGACACGCATTCGTCAGTCCCAGCATGCGCGAGGTGCCGATTGAGCAGAATCGCGAGGCGATTGATTTCGCCCATCGGCTGATCACCGGCGGGATCGACGTGATGATTTTCCTGACCGGGGTGGGCTTTCGGCATCTGCTGTCCGCGGTCGAGCGGCACATCGATCGGCAGCGGTATCTCGATTCGCTGGCCGACATCACGACGATCTGCCGCGGGCCGAAGCCGGTGGCTGCGATGGCCGAAGTGGGACTCAAGCCCACTCATCGCGTGCCGGAGCCGAACACGTGGCGCGATCTGCTGGCGACAATCGATGGCGGCATCCCAATCGCGAATCTGCAAGTCGGCCTCCAGGAGTACGGCATCACCAACCGCAGCCTGATTGCGGGTCTCGAAGCCCGCGGGGCGAGCGTTGTGAACGTCCGCGTGTACCAGTGGGAGTTGCCCCTCGACACCGGGCCGCTCGAAGCGAACGTGCGGGCACTCGCCGACGGCGAGCGGGACGTCGTAATGTTTACGAGCGCCCACCAGGTGGCGAACATGCTGCGGATCGCTCAGCAATTGGGCCTCGAACCGGCCTTGCGCGCGGGGCTGGCAAAGACCGCGGTGGCTTCGATCGGGCCGACGACGAGCGAGATGCTGCAGGATCACGAAATCGGCGTCGACATCGAGCCGGAACATCCCAAGATGGGTCCGCTGGTCGCCGCGGCGGCCGAGCGGGCGGCCGCGGTCCTGGCGCGGAAGCGGCGACCGCGGGTGAGCATTATCGCTCCCGGCACGGGCGAAATCCCGCCGCTTGATCCGCAGGCTCCCTGG
>JALORD010000035.1 GCA_025459145.1 Pirellulaceae bacterium
TCTTGCTACGAATCCCTGGTGATAGGATTCAAGTTGGGAGGCCCGCAGATGACGGGTGACTTAAATTCGCAGCAACAGGCTTCACTCTCGCAAGGAGAGGCCGTTTTGGTCGGCGTGGACCATACGGAGTGCGTCTTAGTGCGGAAGGACGTGTTCGAACGCCTGCAGTGAGCCGCCGCTGACGAATTGACAGCGGAGGAGATGATCGCCGCCGCCAGCCTGGCCTTTGACGACGCCGATACGTGCGGCCCCATCCCATGAACCGGGGAGACGTGGTCCTAAGCGTTATTTCCGCACGCGGCGGGTTCGCCAGCCAAGCGGCGGCCCGCGCTGATTGTCCAGGCGGACTATTACAACCAGCGAATCGGCAACGTCTTGCTGGTGCCGATCACCAGCAATCTTTCGCGACAAAACGATCCCGCTCTCTTGTTGATTGACGTCGCGACGGAGGCGGGACGACGGTCAGGACTACGCCAGAATTCGCTGGTATCGTGCCTGAATGTCTCCGTCGTTCCGATGAGCATGATCGGGCCGAGGATTGGCGAGTTGCCTGACGATGCGATGCGATTAATCGACGATTGCTTGAAAGTCGCCTTAGGAATCCGCTAAAGCGCGATCGAAGCGGACCTTGCGGCCTACCTTCGCTTCGGATCCAAATTCGCGTCCAGTTCCTCTTTCGTCACCTGCGAGTCGATTCCCTTCGCGGGAACTTCCGCCCCGGCGAGCCAGACCAACCCGTTGAGGACGACTTTGCGGAACTGATCGTTTCCCCAGTTGTCGTGAAAGTGGCCGCCGGTGAAGCCAAATCCGCGGCCGCCCCCGTCGCGCTCGACGGCCCACATCATCGCCTCGGTCCGCCCCTTGGCGGCCTGAATGTGCGGATAGGGGCCCTTGGGGTAGACGTACGGCCCATCGCGGACCGCGTCGCTCGGCGCGGCGACGAGGATCGGCGTGAACTTAAGGCCGCTTTGCTCGGCGGCTTCGTTGCCCGGGATGTCCCCGACGAACCGCATGTTGAAGTACCACTCGTCCTTGATGGCAAAAGGCTCGACGCCGCGCGTGATCGGGTGCTCGGGAAACGCGGCAAATTTCGGCTCCCAGATCGGGTTGCACGAGTGCATGTGCTCGTAGTGCCCGCCGATCCAGCGTTTGAACTCGGCCCCGGCCTGGTCGGGAACCACCTCCACGCCGTAATGCATGCAGCCAATACCGACACCCCGCTTGGCCAGGGTATCGACCAGATCGAGCCGCCGCCGCCCCTCTTTCACCACTTCGTGCCCGCCGCCGCCGTCCATGTAGAAAACCACGGCATCGGCATCGTCGAAAGTCCGCTCGTCGGCCGGCCAGCCGTTCAGGACGAACTCGGTCTTGAGCCCCGGCACGTCGGTCAGGCATTTCGCCAGCAGCTGCACGCCGGCGTTAAACTCGTGCATCCGCGGCGGATGCGACGGCTTGCCGGCGACGAGAACGAGCTTCTTCGGCGCCGGATCGGCTGCACGCACCGGCGGCAAAAGTAGCAGCCCGGAAGCCAGCAGAAACACAAACGAGATTTGGGAGAGTTTTCGCATCGGTCGGCTCAGAAAGGTAATCGGCACCGAAAATTCGCTCGCCAGACTTTCACTTTCGCAGCGCAGCATTCGATTGCAAGTAGGAATTGCCTGCTGGCGCGGATCTCGCAGGGAGGGCACGATCGGAATTAGCCGAGTTGAAACAACTCGCCAATCTCCGCCGCGCCAACATCGATCCACCACAGATTGTCGCGGTCCGGATCGGCGGAAACTTGCGGCTGGCGGCTGCTGATCACGATCAGGCGGGCGCCCGCGGGGGCTTCTCCGCGTGCCTGGCGAATCGCGGCTTCCAGACTTCCGTTTGCAGTTCCCGGCACGAGGGCCAATTCCGCGAGGACATCGTGGCAAAACATCGGCGAGGCAGATCCGGCCCAGCACGCGGTCTCCGCGCCCGCGACGGCGAAAGCGAGTTGCGTATGCCCGCGAAAGGCGAGATCTTCGAGGGCGGTCGCCGACAGACTGATCGCCAGTTCCAGCCGACCGCGAGCCTCGTCGCTCGCGTCGGCGGGAAGCCATGGGTCGAGAACAATCGCCACATCACGATTCCGCTGCCTTTCGTACTGGATCACCGTGGGAATGCCAGTTTTGGCGGTCGAACGCCAGTGGATCCAGCGAGTGCTGTCGCCGCTTTGCCAGGGACGCAGACCGTAGTAGTCCCCCTCGGCCAAGCCCCGCTGCGGATGCCGCCGCTGGTCGCCCGCTTGCTCGGCATCGAGAAGCTCCGCCCAAGCGGGAAGCAACCGGCCGACGTGCGGCGTGACCAGGATTTCGCCGAATTGTTCGAGGACAAAATGCCCCCAGACAAGCCCCAGCGGATAGCGGGTCGAAACCCGGAGTGGACCAAAGCGGTACCTGCCGCGGCGTGGCAGTTTGACGCGGTACGTGGCCGTGACGCCGCCGCGCGGGGGGACCTGGGCCGCGAGAGCCTCGGCGCGGGTCCGCTCGGGAAATAAAAACTGGCGTACGAGACGCCAGAGCGAGCTCCAAGTCGGCCGGAAACCCGCCAGCGTCCGATCGTGGCGACGTGCGCTGATTTCCCGGGGGTCCGATTCGTTCCGGACAATCCAGTCTTCGACCAGCACTAGGTGCGAGGCCATCCACCAGCGTACGTTGTCGATACGAATCTCGACCGTCAGTGCCTCACCAGCGGGAACCTGCTCGGGAAGGCGGCGCTTCACCATCAAACCCCGCAGCGACCCCATGACCAGCCGCCAGTTGAGAAGCAGCGGAGCGGTCATCATCCCTGCCAGCGCGACCAGCAGATTGTACGACTGGAGAACGGCCGCCCCCCCAATAAAAAGCAGCACCCCGGCGTAATACACGCCTTCACGGCTGAGCCACGCGCGGCGACGGAGGGGCACTTTTCAAAAGCTCCAGAGACCAAACTGCGTGTGGACGGCGACCTGCCAATTTTTGCATAGGCAAGTGGGTCGCGACAGGTGATGCGGCAATGTGGCTTACTGCTGCCAGGGAATTCTGGCCGAACCCGCGGCGAGTGCCGCGCCTCCCGGACTTGTCCCCCCCGCGTACTCCATGCTACTGTTGCCCGCACCCCTCTCACTTGAATCCATGCCGCACCTGCCCGATTTCGATGCTTTTTGCCGGCTGCCTGCCGGGACGAAGCTGGTTCCCGTTTATCGCCGGCTGCTGTCCGATGCGCTGACGCCGGTCGCGGCGTTTCACCTGCTCGACGACGGAGGGCATGCGTGCCTGTTCGAGAGCGTCATCGGCGGCGAAAAGGTGGGGCGCTATAGCTTTCTGGCGTTCGAGCCGTTTCTGGAACTGACCGCCCACGGCCAGGAGGTCAACATCCGCGGCGAGGGGGGCAAGCAACATTTCACGGCGGAGGATCCGCTGGAGGAGCTGCGCAGTCGATTGGCAGCGTACGAATCGGTCCACTTGCCCGAATTGCCGCCGTTTGAAGGGGGAGCAATCGGCTATGCGGGATACGATGTTGTCCGCTATGTCGAGTACCTGCCGAACGCTCCAGAGGACGACCGCGGACTGCCCGACCTGTCGTTCGCGTTTTACGACCGGATGATCGTATTTGACAACGTGAATAAGGCGCTCTTCGTCATTGCGATGGCGCGGCTTGACAAGGCGGAGGGCAACCAGCGGACGGCGTACGACGATGCCTGCCGCCGAGTCGACGATCTCGTGGAGCGGCTCTCGGCGCCGGCCAATCTTCCGCCCGTCGACATCGATGCTTGTCCGAGCGCAGGAGGCGGCGAACTCACTTGGACATCGAACCAAACCCGCGAACAGTACGAAGGGGCCGTCCGCCGGGCCGTGGAGTACATCCAGGCGGGAGATATCTTTCAGGTCGTGCTGGGCCAGCGGTTGTCCCTGGAACTCAACTGCGATCCCTTTGAAGTGTATCGCACACTGCGGGTCGTGAACCCCAGTCCGTTCATGTTCTTTGTGCGGACCCCCGAGGTGACGCTCGTGGGGAGTTCGCCCGAGATCATGTGCCGCGTGGTTGACGGCGAAGTGACCGTGCGGCCGCTGGCGGGAACCCGCCCCCGCGGTGCGACCGAGGAGGAAGATCGCCGCCTGGCCGAGGAACTGCTGGCCGATCCGAAGGAACGAGCCGAGCACGTGATGCTCGTCGATTTGGGGCGGAACGATGTCGGCCGCGTGGCCCGGTTCGGCAGCGTGCGTGTGTCCGATGTCATGGTGATCGAGCGGTACAGCCACGTGATGCATATCACGTCGAACGTGACGGGGACCCTGCGGGATGACTGCGACGCGTTCGACGCGCTCAAGTCGTGCCTGCCCGCGGGCACCGTCAGCGGCGCGCCGAAAGTCCGGGCGATGCAGATTATTGACGAACTTGAGCCACATCGCCGCGGACCCTACGCGGGTGCGGTCGGCTATCTCGACTACAGCGGGAATATGGATACCTGCATCGCCCTCCGAACGCTCGTGGTGCAGGGCAACAAGGCCTATGTGCAGGCGGGGGCGGGAATCGTCGCCGATAGCGACCCGGCCGCCGAGTATCAGGAAACGCTCAACAAAGCGCGAGGCCTGCTCAAAGCAATTGAGATGACGCAGCGGAGAGTGGGGGGAGGCGGGACGTAGGTTGCGGGCATGGCACAGAAGGGTGCATTGGGTACAGCGGTCCCACCCGGCACCGGTGCCCGCTCCCTGTCTCGGTTCGATCCCGCTGCAAACTATTGTCCGTGCGCGCCTAGCCACCCCGCGCCGAGGCTTTGCAGGGCCAAGTCG
Organism: Pirellulaceae bacterium; assembly: GCA_025459145.1. GTDB lineage: Bacteria > Planctomycetota > Planctomycetia > Pirellulales > Pirellulaceae > CAYLLN01. Next base: position 4,797 of record JALORD010000035.1, read on the forward strand.
CGACGGGCGCTGCAATTCGGAAACAGGGCTAAATGTCGGTCACGATTCCGCTGCTCGCGCCGAACGATTCCGCCTCGATTCCCATGTGGTGCAGCATGCGGACATAGAGGTTCGAGAGAAGTGTGTTCTTCTGAGTGTCGAAGGCCACGTGGCCTTGGTGCCGGAAGCTGCCGCCGGCCAGGAGAATCGGGAGATTGTTGTTGTCGTGCGACGACGAGTTCCCCAGATTGCTCGAGTAGAACACGGCGGTCCGGTCCAGTAGCGAGCTGTCGCCGTCGGCCGTTTGCTGCAGCTTGTCGAGAAACTCCCCCAGCACTTTGATCTCGGCCTCTTCAATGAGCGCGAGCTGGTCGAGCTTGGCGGGATCTTGACCGTGGTGTGAGGCATCGTGGTGGCCCAGATTGACACCGGCAATCTCCGGACGTTCCTGGGTGCTGAGCCACAGCGAGACGACGCGCGTCGAATCGGTCTGCAGAGCCAGATGCACCAGGCTGTACCATTGCCGCGAGCGTTCGACGAGCTGCGCGCCGCCATAATCGTTGTTTGGCGGGGCCATGTCCACTTTGGGCTTAGGCGTCGTCGTCCACCGCTCGTCCTGCTGCAAGGAACGTTCGGCTTCGCGCACCGAGGCCAGGAATGATTCGAGGCGAGTACGATCGGCGTTGCCGACTCTCCGACTTAGGGATTGGAGCTGGTCGCCCACGTCGTCGAGAATGCTCTGGCCATCCCGCACCCGCTGCAGCTCGCGGGTTTCCTCCTCAGGAGTACCGGCCAGGAACAGTCGGCGAAAAACCTGAGTCGCGCGGTTCTCGGCCGGAATACGCACCCCGCGGCGATTCCAGGCCGCGTTGCCGCCACCGAGTATCAACGAAGGAAAACGCGTTTGCCCTCCCAATTGCGACGCCACCTCCTGGTCGAGCGAAATGCCATTCTTAATGTCGTTCGCGCGAATGAACTCGGGCGCCACGCCGGTGAACAGTCCCACCTCGGCGAAGTGCCCCGCTGCGTAGCGGTGAGACATCCCCGAGAACACCGTGAAATGGTCGCGATGCGCCTCCAGCAGCTTCAGGTATCGGCTCGGCGCATAGTTGCGGCCCGCTTGGGTCGGGAAGAAATTCGGCCCGTGCAATCCCAGGGGCTGCCCGATCAAAACCAGCCGCGGAGGAATAGAAGACTCCTGCCGAGCCTGGGCAGTTGAGGGGGGGAGCATCGCTTCCAGCAACGGGAGCCCGATGGCGACTCCGGAGGCGCGAAGGAACGTGCGGCGGTCGAGTCGTGGGATCGGCATGGCGGCAAATTGGGAAAGGAGGCCCTACTTCGTCAGGAATACCCGGCTCTGGACGACTTCGTGCACCAGCGTGCGGAATCCGTAGTTGCTCGCACGCAGCCTGGCGACAATGTGATCGACCACTTCCCGGTCAGCGAACTGAATCTCCGCGCCCGTGGCGTAGATCATCACTTTCTCGACGAGATTGCGGGCGATTTGATCTTTATCGTCCAGGAGGAGGCGTTTGTAGTCGGTGATGTCCTGAAAGACTTGGCCCTCGGCGGTTTGTCCCCCCTGTTCGACATCCGGGCCGCGATACACGGGACGCCCGGAACCATAGGGAAGCTCGACCAGGCCCGCCGGAGTCCGGGTCGTCACGCGGTAGAACTCACGCCAGTTGCCGATGGGATCGAAGCTTTCCAAGGCAAAGCCGGGGGGATCGATGTGATTATGGCAGGTCGCGCAGGCTGGGGTGTTGCGGTGCTTGTCGAGTTGCTGCCGGATGGTCGTGGCGCCTCGAATGTCGGGCTCAATCGCCGGAACATTGGGCGGAGGGGGAGACGGCGGCTGACCGAGGATCCGGTCTAGTACCCAGGCTCCGCGGAGCACAGGCGACGTACGGGTACCGTCGGCGGTCACCTTCAAAACGCTGGCGTGCGTCATGACCCCGCCGCGGCGCGATTCGGGCGGCAGCGGTGTCCTCTGAAACTCGGTGCCTCGCAGGCCCGGGATGCCGTACAAAATGCCCAGCCGTTCGTTGAGCATCGACCAGTCGGAGTCGACAAAGTCGAGCAGACTCAAGTCGTGCCGCAGCACTTCCTCGAAGAACAACTCCGTCTCGCGAGGCATCGACCACAAGAGCAACGGGTCGAAGTCGCTGTAGAGCACGGGGTCGGGAATCGTGAAGTCGATCCGCCTCAGGTCAAGCCACTGGCCGGTAAAGTTTGTAGTGAAACGGTGGGCCAGCGGAGAGTTTAGCATTCGCTCCACCTGAGCGTGCAGTATGGCCGGCTCCTGGAGTTTCCCTTGGCCGGCCAACTCGAGCAGTTGGGCGTCCGGCGCGGTAGACCATAAAAAGTACGACAGTCGCGAGGCGAGGGCGTAGTCGTCGAGTTTCGCACCCGGCGCAGCATTCAGGAGAAACAGAAAGTCGGGAGACGACAGGATGAGCTGATATCCGAATTGGAGCGCGTCGTCGAAGCTGTGGCCTTGATCCAGCTTGGCCAGCGTGGCTGCAACGAAGTGCTGCTGCTCGTCCTCAGAGACGGGTCGGCGAAAGGCCCGCGGCAGGAACGAGCGTATGAGGCGTTCGGCATCTTCTCGCGGCCGGGCCGAGGCGGGGACAAGCGGATCGGCCTCCCACTGCTGGACCGGCCGATTTTCCCGGATGACAGGAATCCGACCACCGCTAGCTTCCGCCCTGACGACGGAACGCGCCTTTAGCGGAACGTCGGCGAATAACGTGGCGTATCGGGGCGGCGGAAATTCGTCGAGCGGGCCCTCGATCTTCATCCACTCGACTAGCAGTCCCGGGCCAGTGTATTCCTCGATGGGCCGCTTAAAGCGGCGGATGTCCCACGTGGTGAGCAGGTTCACCACAAACTGCTGGCGGCTGACCAGTTCGCACTCGAACTCGTGAACCTGCGGTTCGCCGTGCGGGATGTCGCGCACTTCACGCAGCGCCGGCCCTTCGCGGCCGCTCTGCATGACCGTCATCAACCCCACCGGAATCGACTTCCCCTCGGCACCCACGGCGCAAGCTTTGAGCTGAATGCGATACCGCCCGGCGCTCGGCACCGGGGCCGTGGCGCACAGACCGTAGCGCGGCAACTGGCTGTAAAAGATCAGCGTCTCCCCTTGCAGCTTTGAATTGCGTCCCAAACCCTCGCGGAAGTTGGGTCCCTTCTTGGTCATATCGAGCCCCGTCCGCGTGTCGCTGAATGGAAACGGTGGATGGGGCGGCACCACCGCGCGGATGGCGCGGGCGGCCCCCTCCTGGTACCGCAGGAAGTGCGTGGCCGAGAGATCAAGCCCGGAGCTGACGTTGTCGAAGCCGGCGGTTGTACTGTCGTCGGGCAACAGTTCCCGCAGCGGCACGTTGATCCCGAGCAGATCGTGCAGCGTGTTCTCGTACTCGACGTTGTTCAGGCGGCGCACGACGACACGCCCCTCTCGCTGCTGCCGCGCGAGCGAGGCCTGATGCAATTCCCGCCTCAGAACGTCGATTGCCGAACGAAGCAACGGCTCCGGCGGCTGGAGCTCGGACTTCGGCGGCATTTCGCCGCCCGCGAGCTTGTCGAACACCGTTTCCCAACGGCGCAGGGCCGCGGCATCGCTCAAATCCGCTTCCAGCGTATCGAGACGCAAACCCGCCTGCTGCACGTCGGCGCCGTGGCAGTCGACACAATACCCAGTTAGCAGCGGCTGCAAAGGAGCGGAAAGTGAATCGGCCGCCTGCGCGACACTGCCCGCTAGCCAAACGACGAGTAGCAGCAGTGGGCCAGATGCCCGCGCGGTAGTGCGGTGATTCCAGGCTGAAAACCGGTAGTTCATGGAGCTTTAAGATAATCCGGCGCGCAGATGACAACGATGTCATCCGCTCGCTTTATGAAACTGGAATCCCGAGCACGGCGTTCTGTTCGCGGCCATCGCTTCAAGGATTGGGATAAGGCGGTGACGTTCGACGAACTCAGCGGACCGCACGCGTCCGCCCAGGGGGTGCAGTCCTCCGTCGAAATTGACATCCTCCTTCCAGCCGCTTAGCATATCAACTATCTCTGATGTGTTCACCCGCTTTTTCAGCGTGGCGTTCATACGACGAGTTCCCACCGCAACGCTCCCACCCCAAACTCCCGGCCGCGAAAGGCTCGCCTTTCGCAAACCCGCCAAACGCTTGAGAAGGATCTCCCCTGAGTTGGGTTTGCCACTGGCTGCCCGTCTCTACCCCGCCTGCAAGTGCTGCGTATGCGCAAATTTTTTGTAACCACTCTTCTGATCGCCCTCACGCTGGCCAGTCTTATCGTAAGCCGAGAGGCTCGTGCGCAGTCCGTTCCGCTGCACGACCATATCGACCAGCAGATCGCACTGGGCCATGTCGGCCCGCTCGCGCCCGTCGCCGGCGATCCCGACTTTCTTCGCCGGGTTTATCTCGACCTCGTGGGGACGATCCCTTCGACGGTCGAGGCGCGGACCTTTCTTGCCGATCCTTCGCCCGACAAGCGTACGCGTCTGATCGACCAACTGCTGGCCCATCCGCGCCACGCTCAGCATTTGGCCAACGTGCTCGACGTGATGCTGATGGAACGACGTCCCGATAAGTACGTTCCCGCGGCCGAGTGGCAGAAGTACTTGTACGACTCGGTCCTGGCGAACAAGCCCTTTGATGTGCTGACCCGAGAGATCCTCACGAGCGACGGCGTCGATCCGGCGACCCGCCCGGCCGCCAAGTTCGTCCTCGAACGTGAAGCCGAGCCCAATCTGCTCGCGCGCGATGTGGGCCGCATCTTCTTTGGTCAGGACCTGCAATGCGCCCAGTGCCACGACCATCCTCTGGTGAATGATTACCTGCAGCCCGATTACTACGGGCTGTTTGCATTTTTCAGCCGGACCCAAATCTTCACCCTGCCCGATCCCGACAAGCGGACCGTCCTGATGGACAATGCGACCGGCGACGTGTCGTACCAGTCGGTCTTTGATCCGACGGCCAAGGGGAACACGCTGCCCCGAGTTCCTGGCGGCCAGCAGGTGGTCGAGCCGCCGATCCGTGCGGGTGAAGAATGGACCGTCGCTCCTGCCAAGGATACGCGGCATGTGCCGAAGTACAGCCGGCGTCTGCAACTGGCCGGGCAGGCCACCGCGCCCACCAATCGCCAGTTCAGCCGGAATATTGTGAACCGGCTGTGGGCCACGATGATGGGGCGGGGGCTGGTCGAGCCGGTGGATCTGCACCACTCCGGGAATCCGCCCACGCACCCTGAACTACTCGACCTTCTGGCTCGCGAATTCGAGGTCGCAAAGTACGACCTGCGCTGGTTCTTGCGAGAATTGGCCCTGTCGCAGACATATCAGCGGTCGCTCGACTTACCTGGCGATGTGGCTGCCCAGTCGGCTGCTGCGGCGAGTGCCGTGACAACACTGGAAGCGGAATCAGCCCGGCGCGAGGCTGCCGCCAAGCAGTCGGCGATGGTGCAATCGCAAGTCGCCACGGAGCTCGCAACCGCCCGGAAAGCCATACCCCCCGTCATCGACGAATTGACGAAGGCGTCTGCGCCCGTTCCCGATGCGCAAAAGGCCTTGGCCGCCGCCTCGCAGGCGCTCGCCGAGGCGCAAGGACAATTGACCGCCCGGCAGGACGTTGCCAGGTCAGTTGCTGAAGCGGCAGCGAAGGCCAAGGAGTCGGTTGCTAAATTGCCGGAGGAGAAAGATCTTGTCGAGGCTGCCCAGACATTCCAAGTCCGCGCGGATCAGTTGAATGCAGAAGTGGCGGCCCTGGCCCAAGGGGTCGAGGAAAAAGCGGCCGCGGCAAAAGCAGCCACCGACAAGCTCGCCGAAATTAATCGCAGTCTCGATGAGATCAACGTGCGACTGAGTGCGGCTCGTCAAAGTGTAATCGGGCTCGAAGAGAAATTCACCGCGGCGAGTGCTCAGGCCCGCGCCGACCGTTATCAGGCGAAGTTCGCCGAGCGGCGGCTGGCGGAGGCCCAAGCACAGGCCGCCCATGCCACCGCAACCGCGGCACGCGGCGCGGCCCAAACAGCCGCGGAGAAGTTGACCGCAGAACTCACGGCTGCCCAGGCACTGTCCGCAAAGCTGACTACCGATTTGCCAGCCCTGCAGTCTACTCAAACGGCCGCGACGAAGGCCAGCGAGGAAGCCCAGGCTGCCGCCACCGCTGCTCGGCAGATGTTGGACGCGAAGCAACTCGCCCGAACCGAGTATGCGGACGTCCTGGCGAAGGCTGAGGCGGCCGCTGCCAAACTGCCTCAGGATGCCGAACTGGCCCAAGTCACGCAAAAGATCAAGGCACGCTCCGCCCAGGTGACCGTTGAAGCGACCGCGGCTGAGCAGGAGTACGTTGCCAAGGAGCACGCGGCAAAGTTGGCCACCGCGCAGTTGACAAGTGCCGCGCAGGCGGCCAGCGATGCTACTGCCCAGTTGGCGGCGCTCGCCGCGAGCATTCCGGCACTCGAACTGCAAGCGGCTGCCGCCCGGCAGCAGGCGGTCGAGACGTCGCTCGCCGAACAACAATTGGCCGAATCGATTCCAGATCGCTGGTCTCGTGAATTCGCCAGTCGGCCATTGCGGCAACTCACCCCGGAGCAGTTCGGCTGGAGCGTGTTGCGAGCGACCGGCACCTATGAGAACTACGTCATTGGGACTGCCGCGGAAATCGAGAAGGCGACGCCCCTGACGGAGGCGATGAAAGCCGATCCCGCGCAGCTTGCCGCTCGCGAGCGGCAGACCACCGAAGGGGTCCACGCCAAGCTGGCCCCCAGCGTGGTGGTGTTTGTGCAGTTGTTTGGAGCCGGTTCGGGACAGCCTCAAAGCGACTTCTTTGCCACGGTCGATCAGGCTCTTTTCCTGGCCAACGGCGGCGTCGTCAAGAGTTGGCTGGCCCCCAGCGGCGAGAACCTGACGGGTCGGCTGCTCAAGCTGGAAGACCCAGCCCAACTAGCGGCCGAACTTTATCTAAGCGTCCTCACACGGCTTCCCACCGAGGCCGAGACGGCGGAAGTAACGAAGTATCTGGCTGCCCGTCCGACGGAGCGGCCGCTGGCGGTGCAAGAGCTGGCCTGGAGCCTGCTCAGCAGTGCGGAATTCCGATTCAACCATTAGGAGGGGTGTCCATGCGTTGCAAGTATGCGTGCAATTCGGCGGAACACACGCTAGCCCGTCGGCAATTTCTCGGCACCGCGGCGGCCGGCGTGGGGGCCGTGGTCGGAGGGCTCGGGGCACTCGCGCGTCCCGCCGCGGCCGAGCAATTGGCCAAGGATCAGAAACGGGTGGTCGTGTTCAACATGCACGGGGGCCTGAGCCAACTCGAAAGCTGGGATCCCAAACCGGGAACGAGCACCGGTGGCCCGTTCCGGGCCATTCCAACGTCGGTGCCTGGCATACAAGTTAGCGAGCTACTTCCGCATACGGCCCAGCAGATGCATCATCTGGCGCTGGTGCGGAGCATCAACACCAACGAGAACGACCACGGGAAAGGGGCCTACATGATGCTGACGGGGCGCAAGCAAACCCCCGCGGCGGACTTTCCGATGATGGGAGCGGTGATGGCCAAGTGCCTCGAATCCCCCACAAACTCGCTCCCCGGGCACATCTCGATCACTCCCGGAGGTGGCGGCGGCCGGGGCAACGATGCCGCTTACCTGGGACCGCGCTATTCGAGCATCACGCTGGGCAATGGCAATCCACCGCAGAACTCGGCCCGACCGGCGGATATTACGTCGGCGGCCGATGACGCTCGTCAGGCGTTCCGCCGCCACGCCAACGAGCAGTTCCTAGCCCGCCGCCGCACAGCGATGACCGATGCCTACATCGGCAGTTACGAGCAGGCGCTCGAACTGATGCGCCGTGGCGAGGTATTCGATGTGGCGCAGGAGCCCGAGAAAGAGCACGAGCGCTACGGCAAGCACGATTTCGGCAGGCATTGCCTGCTGGCCCGCCGCCTGCTCGAGCACGGCGTGACTTTCGTGCAGGTGAGCCACTCCAACTATGACACTCATAACGAGAATTTCGATTTCCACCTCGAGCAGATGGGGGAATTCGACCGGCCGTTCGCGACGTTCATCGACGACCTGCACCAGCGCGGCATGCTGGAAAGCACGCTGGTCGTGGTGCTTTCCGAGTTTGGCCGGACGCCCAATATCAACCTCTACTACGGCCGCGATCACTGGGGGACGGCGTGGTCCGTCTGCCTCGCGGGAGCCAAGGTCGCACGCGGAGCCGTGATCGGCAAGACCAACGAGACCGGCACAGCCGTGACCGATCGGGAAGTGAATCAGGGCCACCTGTTCCATACGTACCTGAGCGCACTCGGTCTCGATTCGCGCGGGCACTTCGATATCGCCGGCCGCGAGGTTCCCCTCGCCGATCCGGCCTTCGACACCATCGACGAGTTGATCGCGTAAGCGACTCAAGCAGCCATGCAGACGCCCGCCCCCGATATCCAACAAGCGCACGTCGCCGCGCAGTGGGCCTACGACAGCCCGCTCGTCACCTGCCGCTTCGATCCTCGGGGCCGGTTTGTGTTCTCCAGTGCCGAAGACAACAAGATCCAGCGGTGGGATCTGGCGACCGGCAACAAGGTCGTTCTGGCGGCGCATGACAGTTGGGTTTTCTCCCTGGCGGCTCTCGCCGATGGCGAAACGCTCCTCAGCGGCGGCGGCGACGGCAAGCTAATCTGGTGGCCGGCCGCCGCGGAGGCACCGACGCCGACCCGGATCGTCGACGCTCACCAGGGCTGGGTGCGGGCCATGGCTGTCAGTCCGAGCGGACAGCAGCTAGCGACCGGCGGCAATGATCGCGTGGTTCGCATCTGGAGCCTGACCGATGGCACGAAGACCCACGAGTTGCCAGGACACGAAGTCCCGATCTATAGCCTGCTCTGGCATCCCAGCGGCCAAACGCTGATGTCGGGCGACTTGCGGGGCAACGTCAAGCAGTGGGATCTGGTAACGAATTTGCTCGCGCGCTCATTCGACGCCAAGTCACTCCACTCCTACAACGGCGGACAGCAGGTCGATTTCGGAGGCGTACGCAGTTTGGCCCTGAGCCCCGACGGCAAGCACCTAGCCTGCGCCGGACTGCACAAGGCGGAAAATCCGCTCGGGGCCGTGCTGGAGCCGCTGGTGCTCGTGTTTGAATGGGAGTCGCAGAAACTAGTGCGGCAGCAAATCGCCGAAGGACTCAAAGGTCCCTTGTGGCGTGTGCAGTATCTTTCCGACGGCACGCTGGTCGGAGTTCTGGGAGGATCGAGCGGGGGATTTTTGATCTTCTGGAAGGCCGATCAGGACAAAGACATCCATCGATTTCAACTTCCCAATCTCGCGCGCGACATGGATCTGCACGCGGACGGATTGCAGATCGCGACCACCCACGCTGATCGGCACCTGCGAATCAGCAAGCTGGCGATGAAAGCCGGTTGAACCAGCCGCGCACGACTGTCGGCTGGAGCGCCCGCCGTATGGAGTTGACTTGACTGGGCGCGCCTTCGTAGGGCGGCATGATCCTTGCGGCGATTAGGCCAAGCCGCGCAACATGTCAGGTCCGAATCGCGGTTCATCGCAACTGGGTTTGCCAATGCAGAGGTTCGCTTCCGCAAGCCGCCTCTTCAGGAAGGGTCGTCCTATGAGAGCCGCCGTCATCTACAAATCTTTTCACCATGGCAACACGCAACGCGTCGCCGAGGTGATCGCGGATGCCTTGGGAGGGGAACTCTACTCCGTCGAGCAGGCGGCAGATCTTGACGCGAGCCAGTTTGACCTCGTGGGATTCGGATCGGGGATTTACTTCTGCCAGCACCACCGCGAATTGCGGCAGTTCGTTGCCAAGTGGCCGGACTTGCCGCGCTGGTCGTTCGTCTTTTCGACCGCCGGAATCGCGACGCTTGCGCCACTGTGGCACGGAACCTTGGTGCGGCTCTTGCGTCAGGGCGGGAGCGAGGTCATTGGGGAATTCACCTGTCCGGGTTTTGATACGTTTGGTCCGCTTTGGCTGGTCGGAGGATTGCATCGAGGGCGGCCCAATGAGCGCGATCTGGAGCGAGCCAACCAGTTTGCCCGAGAATTGCTGGCGGATCCAAGAATTGCCGACTCCCCGGCAAGGGCGTGCGATTCGAAGTCTGCTAACCAAGCTTCGAATCGACAAGGTTAGTGCGGCCCTTGGCTCGTGAGAGCCGAGTGCACTCCGGGTTAACTCGCCGCTACCACCCCTCGGACGCATGACGGTCGAAATCCGATTGCCCCGACCGGGACCGATGTGCGCGACAATTCGACCGTGTTGTGAGCGAATACGCACGCTCAGCCAACCCATCACTCCATGCTGCCCTGAACACGATCAGGATCGCAAGTTGTTGATTTCCAAAGGATCTGGCGCATTCGGCAGCAAATTCAACCCATTCGGCACGAATGGTGCAGTTTGACAATCCTGCCGCAAGTTCTAGAGCCTCGAACAGAACGATGGTTTCCCCGGCAAATCGCCCGGCGGAGGGCGTCGATTCAGAGGCTCTCCCCTCTCCTTCGAACTTCACCCTGCCATGACCAGCCCCCGCGCCCGCCTTTCCCGTCGCTCTCAACTCCGCTGCCATCATCTTCGATCCGCCTCCCAAGAAGTTCGCCGGCGACTCAACCGGACCCTGCGGGCTGAGTTTCTCGAGGCCCGTCTAGCACTCACAACGGCTCCCATTGGCGATCAATTCGTGGTCGCAGAAACGCTCGGATTCGAAAGTACTCCGGCCGCTATCGCCGTGCACGCGGATGGCTCGTTCATCACCGCCTGGGAAAGTTTCGAGGAGGACGGCAGCGGCTTTGGCGTCTTCGCCCAGCGGTTCAACGCCGACGGGTCCGAGATGGACGCCGATCCGTTTCCGGTGAACACCACGACGCTCCGCGAGCAGTCGGCCCCGGCTATTGCTGCCGATGCCGCAGGCAACGTGCTGATCGTCTGGCAAAGCAAAGGGCAGGACGAAGGGGACACTTTCGGCATCTACGGCCAGTGGTACGACAGCACCGGCGCGAAGCTGGGCGGCGAGTTTCGCATTAGCGGTGCGACGGCCGGCGACCAGAAGGCGCCGTCGGTCGCCATCGATGGCTCGGGCGACGCGATCGTCACTTGGCAGAGCGTTGGCGCGGAAAGCCTGACCGACACGGAAACGGAGGACTGGGGCGTCTACTACACCCGGCTCGACGCTGTGGTCGGGGACGATGCCGACACTACCCCCTCCGGCGACGTGCGGGTCAACGACGCCATCGCCGGAGATCAGCAGAATCCCACGGTCGCGGCCTCGGCCAATGGCAATTACGTGATCGCCTGGGAAGCGATCGATCCGCTCGGCGGCGACGACGCCAGCCTCGACATCTATGCCAAGGTTTTCGATTCGACAGGGACCCAAATCACGCTCGGCGAGCGGCTGGTCAACAGCGACCAGCTCCGCGACCAGGTCAATCCGCAGGCGGCGATCGATGCCGACGGCGATTTCGCGATCGTCTGGGTCGGCGGCGGGATCCCGGGGAGCGGTTCGGACGTCTTCGGCCAGCGGTTCAACGAGCTGGGAATCCGCCAAGGACAACAGTTTCGCGTGAACGACACGACGCTCGCCTCGCAGGTCGGCGGCGTCATCTCGATGGATGCGGCCGGCAACTTTCTCGTCGCGTGGCAGAGCGTCCATCAGGATGGCTTCAGCGAGGGAATTTATGGCCGCGCCTACGACGCTGCGGGAAACATCCTCGTGGGCGAAACGCTGGTGAATACGGTCACCGCAGGACCGCAGAGCCTCCCCTCGATCGGAATGAATGCGTCCGGCCGGGCCGTCGTCACTTGGCATAGCAAGAACGAGGAGCACCAGTCGGCCCTGTTTGCCCAACGCTTCAATCTGACAACGACGTCGCCGTTTTTGTCGAAGGTGGGAGGCGAACTCGAGCTGGCCTCGCTGGTCGAGCTGGAAGGGAGCAAGGCCGGCGCGGCGATGGACCATCAGAACCGCACGGTGGTTGTCTTCGAGTCCTACAACGAGGACGGCGACGCCATGGGCGTGTATGCTCAGATGCTCGACGAATTCGGCGACCCGGATGGCGATCGGTTCCTGGTCAACACGGGCTTCACGACCGGCAACCAGGGTGCGCCGGCGGTGGCGCGGGCCCCTGACGGGCGGTTTGTCGTCGTCTGGCAAAGCCGGGACCAGGATGGCGACGGGTACGGAATCTACGCCCAACGCTACACGTCTGACGGCGCGCCGGATGGCACGGCCTTTCGGGTGAATACCACGACGACTGGCGACCAGATGACGCCTGCCGTCGCGATGGGTGAAGACGGCCGATTCGTGGTTGTCTGGCAGGGAGACGACGGCCTGGAGGAGGGAGCCGTCGACGGGACGACGGACATATTTGCCCAGCGGTTCACTTCCGAGGGGATCCCCGTCGGAGGCGAGTTCCAGGTAAACCAGTTCGAAGGGACCGACCAGAACATGCCGGCCGTCACCATGAACGCGGCCGGCCAGTTTGCCGTCGCCTGGGTGAGCAGCCACCCCTCGCTCGACGTTGAAGAAGACGAGGAAGCGGCCGACACGGAGAAGAGCATCTTCGTCCAGTGGTACGACGCCGAGGGCGACTCCGACGGACCGGAAGTGATCGCGCATGTGTACGTGAAGGACGCCCAGGAATCGCCCCAGATCGGCATGGATGCGGAAGGGCACTTTGTCGTGGCCTGGCAGAGCATTAATCAGGAAAGCTCCGATCCGGACGGAGGAACCTGGGGTGTATATGGCCGGCAATTCAACAATCAGAAGGTTGCACTGACGGACGAGGAGTTCCGAATCAACGAAGCCACCGCGGGACTGCAACGGCTAGTCGGCTTGGGCGTTGATGCCGACGGGAACTTCGTGGTCGCCTACGAGAGCACGGCACCGGAAAACACCGACGGCATCAGCACCGACATTCTGCGCCGCGAGTTCTTTCCCGACGGCAGCCCCAACGGCAGCGAGAACCTGGTCAACACCTGGAGCGGCGGCCCGCAGACCCTGCCCGTCGTGGCCCGCGCCGCGACGGGGAACTACGGCATTTTCTGGTCGGGGCAGGGCTTCAGCCACATCGATGGCGTACACGGCCGGCTGTACGACGTGAACCTCGTGGACGATCCGGGCACGCCCAGCCGCATTCCCATCGGCGACCAGTTCCTGGTCAGCACGACGCTGGGCTTCGAGTTCAGCTCGCCCGCAATCGCTGTGCACGAGGACGGCACGTTTACGCTGGCCTTCGAGACATTCGAGGAAGACACGAGCGGCTTTGGAATCTTTACCGAGCGGTTCAAAGCCGATGGCACCGCCATCCCAGGGTCGCGGGTACCCGTGAATACAACCGTGCTCGACGACCAGTCGGACCCGGCGATTGCTACCGATGGCAGCGGCAATGTGCTGATCGTCTGGCAGAGCAAGGACGCCACCGGCTCTGGCATCTTCGGCCAGTGGATGAACGCTGCCGGCCAGAAGCTAGGAGCCGAATTCCAACTGAACTCGACGCTGACCGCCGACCAGACCAACCCCGACGTGGCCATCGACGAGTCCGGGCGGGCGGTGGTGGCCTGGGAGAGTACCGGTCAGGCGGGGGGCAGCGGCGCGGATGTCGTGTATGTGACGCTCGCTTCGATCGGTTCAACGACGCCGAGCGCCGAAATACTCGCCAACGTCGCTGTGGAAGGAGACCAGCTCGCGCCGCGAGTCGCCGCCTCGGCGCGCGACGCGAGCGCGGCCAACAACCAGTTTGTCATTGCCTGGCACGGCCCCGGTCCGGTCGAAGCCGGTGACGAGGAAACCGAGGCGACCGTGGATGTTTTCGCGCGTCGGCTAGGTTCCACGGGTGCCCCCAACGGTGGCGAGCACGTCGTCAATTCGATTGCCCAGCACGACCAGATTTTGCCCGACTTGGCGATGGATACCGCCGGCAACGTCGTCTTCGTCTGGCAGGCCGAGGGACAGCAAGGGAGCGGATCGGACGTGTACACCCGTCGGATGACGGCCGCGGGGAGCCTGCTCGGCGCCGACGCGCTCGTCAACACGACGAAGACGAGGCCGCAGCGCCTGCCATCGGTCGCCATGGACGGTGCCGGCAATTACCTCGTTTCGTGGCAGAGCCAGCACCAGGACGGCTACAGTTGGGGAATCTATCGACAGGCATTCGATTCGAGCGGCACTCGCGTCGGCGAGGAAGTGATTGTCAACCATCGCGTGGAAGGTCCGCAAACCGCCCCCACGGTGGCCAGCAACACGAGCGGCGATGCCATCGTGGCTTGGCTCGGGAACAGCGCCACGCATCAGCCGTCGGTGTTTGCCCACCGGTTCGATCTGCCGGCGACCGAGGTCGAGGGAGAGATCCTGCTGACCAGCTACGTGGGGCTGGAAGACAGCGCTCCCGCAGCGGCGATGAACGCCCTCCGCGAGTCGGTCGTCATCTGGGAGAGCTACGCCGAAGTCGAGGATGGAAGCAGCGGCTTAGGAGTATTCGGCCAACTGCTCGACGCGCAAGGATTGCCGGACGGCGCTCGGTTTCTGGTCAACGAGAACATCACACTCGGAAACCAGGGCGCTCCGGCGGTGGCCCGGTCGCCTGGCGGCGAGTTCGTGGTCGCTTGGCAGAGCGAGGTCGAAGAAGACGGCAGCTATGACATCTTTGCCCGGCGCTATAATGCCGACGGCACAACCGCCGGCGACATCTTCCTGGTCAACACGACCACAACGGGCGACCAGAAAGCGCCCGCCGTGGCGATGGGCCTTGACGGCCGGTTCGTCATCGTCTGGCAAAGCACGAGCGTTGATGGTTCGACTGACATCCTGGCCCAGCGCTACCTGCCCGGTGGCGGAGCCGACGGGGTCGAGTTCCGCGTCAATAACGAAACGGCACTCGACCAGTACGACCCGTCGATCTCGATGAACGCCTCCGGCCACCCGGCGGCCGATCCGGAAACGCAGGACGATGACACCGAAAAGAGCATCTTCGTCCAGTGGTTCGGCACCGACGGGCAGCCGGCTGCCGGCGACGAGGTGCTAGTGCACCGATATGTCAAGGATGCTCAGGAAGCGCCCGCGATCGGGATCGACGCCACCGGCAAGTTCGTCGTCGCCTGGCAAAGCATCAACCAGGACGGCAACTCCTGGGGTGTATTTGGCCGACGGTTCAACGCCGACAAGACGCCCCTCGATCGCCGCGAGTTCACGGTCAACGAGACCAGGATGGGGCCGCAGCGATTCGCCGGGCTGGGTGTTGACCAGTATGGCCGCTTCGTCATCTCTTGGCAGTCGAACGAGCGGGCCGAGCTGACCGATACCGGCAGCGGGGGCGGCGGGGGCGGCGGAGAGCCCGGCACGCCCGAAGGGAGCAGCTGGGACCTCTACAGCCGTCAGTACAGCTTTGACGGCAGCCGGGAAGGGGGCGAGATTTTCGTCAACACCTGGCAGATGGGGCCGCAGATCCTGCCCGTTGTGGCGCAAGCTCCCGGCGGCGACTTCGGAATCTTCTGGCTCGGCCAAGGTCCCGAACATGTCGAAGGTGTGCATGGCCGGCTCTACCAGAGTCTGTTTGAATTCGGCGATGCGCCTGATCCGATGTATCCGACGCTCCTGGCCAGCGACGGCGCCCGGCACCTCCCCGGATCGAACGTCTATCTGGGAAGCGGAATCGATGTGGAACTGGCCGGACAGCCGACGCCCGATGCGACGGGAGACGACACCGATACCAACGGCGATGACGAAGATGGCGTAACCCTGCCGGCGGTGCTCATCCCCAGCCTCGCGGCGACGGCCACCGTCACCGCATCGGCCGCGGGTAAGCTCGACGCCTGGATCGACTTCGACCGTGACGGCGTCTTTGAATCGGGTGAGCGGATTGCCGCGGGACTTGATCTGACGGCCGGTGAGAATTCCGTCACTTTCCCGGTTCTAAGTAGTGCATTGGCAGGTTCGACCTTCGCCCGCTTCCGCATTAGCACCGCCGGAGGGTTAGCCCCCTACGGCGCCGCGCTCGACGGCGAAGTGGAAGACTATCGCGTCGACGTCGCGGCACTCGGAGCCGCCCGGCTGATCGACGATCCGGCCAGTCCGGGCCAGAAGATCCTGCTCGTCGTGGGAACGAGTGCCAGCAACAACCTCGTGGTCGAGCCTCGGCCCGGCAACAGCCAGCAAATCCGCGTGCAGAGCTCCGGCAAGTTGCTGGGATACTTCCCGGTGGCCGACGTCAGCCGCATCCTGGCCTATGGGCTGGCGGGGAACGATACGATTCGCATCCATTCTCGCCTCTCGATGCCGGCTGAGCTCCATGGCAATTCCGGCAACGACCAACTGTATGGCGGGTCGGGAGCCGACCTGCTCTTTGGCGAGGCGGGCAGCGACCGCCTCAACGGCGGCAAGGGGCACGACGCACTCTGGGGCGGCAGCGGCAACGACTCGCTCTACGGCGGCGACGGCAATGACCAACTCTATGGAGAAGCAGGGAAGGACACGCTAAGCGGCGATGCCGGAAGCGATCTGCTTCTAGGAGGTTTGGATGACGATACGCTCCGTGGTGGGATCAGCCGAGACCTGCTCATCGGCGGGGGCGGACGCGATCGTTTGTATGGCAACGAGGATGACGATATTGTGATTGGCGGCACAACCACGCATGACGAAAATGCCGACGCCCTGCTGGCTATCCTGGCGGAATGGCGGTCGGCAGCGAGCTTCTCCGGGCGAATCGCCAATCTGGCAGGCCTGCTCAACGCGGACACCGTGCCGGGCGACTCCACACGCGACGAGGTGTATGGCAACAGCGGTCGCGATTGGATGCTCGATTACCAGCTGCGCGACTATTTCCGGGACTACGACAGCAACTCGTCGCGAGGTGACAGAAAGAACTAATGTTCGCTACCACAGCATCCTGCCCTCGGCCGCCTTTCCGCGGATAACACCGAGAGGCTCGCGTCGCTGGGCAGCCGTCGATCGTTCGATCGCTTGGTGGTAGGATGATTCAGAATTCCTGCCACCGGCAAAGGACGCGAGCATGGGCGACTGCCGTCTGATCTCGCTGGTATCATCGGGCAGCTGCTGGACTTGGCACCGGCAACCCTATCGGAGCGAGGCGGCGGCACTGGCCGACCTCATCGACCAGCACGTGCAGGCGCAGCGCGAGTCGGAGGGGCAGATTCGCGCCGTTCCCTTGGCCGCTTGATTCGCCTCTCCCTTACTTGACCTTACTGCCATGATTGCTCACCGCCTGTTGGCCCTTGCGATTGCATGTTCCGCCTGTGGTTCGCTCCCGGGACAAACGCTCGAACCCCGGCCGCTCTATGTCGAGGGCTATACCGACCAGCTCAGCTACGTGGCGGGGGATGAGGTCGCCCTCCACGTGTCGACGTCGGCCGCGACCTATTCGCTAGAAATCGCCCGGCTAGGGGCCCAGCGCGAAGTCGTGCTGACCCGCTCCGGTCTGGAAGGGAGGGAATACCCGGTGCCGGAGAACGCCTCGTCGCACGGCTGCGGCTGGCCAGCCGCGACTCAGTTTGCGATCTCTCCCGACTGGAAGAGTGGCTACTACAGCATTACGCTCTCCGCCGAAGACCGCGGCGGCCCGTTCGTGCAGCGCGGGCGGCGCACCGCGACCAGCGAAGCGTTTTTCGTCGTCCGTGCCCGCGAGCCCGGTAAGGATAGCCGCGTTCTCCTGCAACTCGCGACCAATACCTATAACGCCTACAACAACTGGGGCGGCCACAGCCTTTACGCGTATCACGCGCGGGCCAAGCTCCAGGGGCACCGGGTTTCGTTTGACCGCCCGCCGGCCTCTCAGTTCAGCAACTGGGAGCTGCCGTTTGTCGCCTGGGCCGAGGCGAACAACATCGCGATCGAATACGCCGTCAACAGTGATCTCGAGTATCGTCCCGAGATCCTGGCCAGGTACAAGCTCGTGCTCAGCGTCGGCCACGACGAATACTGGTCCGCTCCGATGCGCGATAATCTGGAGGCCTACATCACCAAAGGAGGCAACGTGGCGTTCTTCAGCGGCAACACCTGTTGCTGGCAGGTGCGCAGCGAGGACGCGGGGCGGTCGCTCGTCTCGTGGAAGCAGTCGTACAATTCCGACCCGGTCTTTCCGACCGGCGATCACCGCCTGCTCAGCACGCTGTGGAGCCATCATCTCGTGGCCCGCCCTGAGAACCAGCTCACGGGCGTTGGCTTCCTCTGGGGTGGCTACCACAAGAGTCACGGGCAATTCATGGATGGCCCCGCGGCGTACACTGTCCATCGGCCCGACCACTGGCTGTTCGCGGGCACGAAACTCCGACGCGACGAGCAGTTCGGCGGCCGCGATACGATCGTCGGCTACGAGTGCGACGGCTGCGAATTCAAGCTCGTCGATGGCCTGCCCCAGCCCACCGGCAGTGACGGAACCCCCCAGGACTTTTTAATCCTTGGTACATGTCCCGCGCGGTGGCATCCTGACGACAGCCTGTGGTACGATCGCTTTCCGAAGGATCGCATCGGCGCTGCGGTCATGGGCCTGTACACTCGCGGCGGGACGGTCTTCACCTGCGGCTCGACCGACTGGGCGCATGGGCTGCGCGGCAACGATCCGCATGTTGCCCAGATTACGAAGAACTTGCTCGATCGCTTGTCGAAATGACGCCCCCCGGCACTCGTCGCCCGGCAAAAAGTGTTCGACGAACACTTGTTAGGAGTTCCCCACGCCATGAACCGTTCCAAACGGCAAGCCGCGGCTGGCGCGTCCACATCCCGACGCACGCTCCTGCAAGGGGCAGCTGCGGCAGTGCTGGCTGCGGCGACGACCGCCCCGCGCCGCGCCGCGGCGGACGAGACTTGCGCGAAGGACACCGCTCGACCGTGGATTGCCGTCCGCGGTGTCTACGGCGGCTACCTGCGCGAAATCCTTGCCCGGGGCCAGACGCCCGCCGACTATGGCATCAACGCGGTCTGGGTCGGTTCGGGGAGCCTGAACGCCGAGGAGATCGACCGCTATCACAAGCTGGGGCTACAGGTATTCGCCGAGTTCAACTCGATGCACGCGGCCGAGTACCTCCGGGAGCACCCCGACGCGGCGCCGATCGGTCCCGACGGCCGACCCGCGCCCCCTCCCCAAGGCTGGCAAGGAGTGAGTCCGTTTCATCCCGGCTATCGCAGTGTGAGGATGCAGGAGTTCCGCCGCGTCTTGAAGGACTTCGCCATCGACGGGATCTGGCTCGACTATCATCACGCCCACGCCAGTTGGGAGCGGGCCGAGCCCGAGCTTCCCGACACCGACTTTTCGCCGCTCGCCCTCCGGCAATTCTCCACCAAGACAGGGATCGAGCTGCCGGCGGATGTGGCCGCGGCGGCGAAGGTGCTGCTCGGCGAGCGGCGCGAGGCCTGGACCGACTTTCGCTGCGCCGTGTTTACCGATTGGGTGCGGGAATATCGCGAAATCCTCGACGAGGTCCGCCCGCGGGCGCTGCTTGGCACCTTTCACTGTCCGTGGTCGCCGGAGGATTACGGCGGCGCCATTCGCCACAAGCTGGCGATCAATCTCCCCGCGCAGTCCCCCTACCTCGACGTGTTCAGCATCATGCCCTATCACGCCCGATTCGGACACGCCGACGACCCGGCCTGGATCGCGCGGCAAATCGAGATGCTCGGCAAGCTGCTGCACATCGAAGGTCAGCCGCAGGAGAAGCAGCGGATCTGGCCGATCGTGCAGCTTTCCGACTGGGGCCCGTCCGTCCCCGTGGAACAGGTGGAGCGGGTGATTGAACTGGGTACCCGCCGGCCCGCTACGGGGATCATGGCCTTTCACTGGAGCGGAATTTCGCAACAGTGGGACAAGGTCGAGGCCTTGAAACGGGCGTACCTGGCGTATCGGGCTTAGCTGTTCCGCTCGCTCGATGGTCTGCCGCGGTTCGCACTACCGAGTTCGCTCGGCTGGCCGCCTTGCTGCTGGCCTGTCGCCACGGGTCGGTCAACTCC
Organism: Pirellulaceae bacterium; assembly: GCA_025459145.1. Lineage (GTDB taxonomy): Bacteria > Planctomycetota > Planctomycetia > Pirellulales > Pirellulaceae > CAYLLN01. Next base: position 24,761 of record JALORD010000035.1, read on the forward strand.
TTGAAGTGATCCTCGAAGCGAACCCAAACAGCGGGGCATGGCAAAGTCTTGGCCGTTCGTCGATTCGCCCACCGGGACACTTCCCGGTAGCTCCCGCGAATCAATACAACCCAGTCATGCCAGATCGGCGTGAATCGCGCAAGCGGCCTGTCATTATTTTCCACCCGCTTCGATGAGTGCCGCCTTAGCCGCTTCCCGATTGCGCCAGTTGTCGCGGTGGAGAGCGGCCAAAGGGGTCAACTGTTTGTCGTCGACGGCATTCACATCCGCACCGTGCTTAATAAGGAGACGTATCGCCTCGGGATCGCCGCTGACTGTGGCGGCAATATGCAGCGGCGTTCGTCCATCAGGCTCCCGGATATCGACGGGAGTTCCCGCCTCCAGGAGCATCTTTGCCATGTCAAGGAAGTTCTTCTTCACGGCGATTCCTAGCAGAGTCGAGACATGCGACTCGCCTATTATCGGGCTACTTCCGACTGGCTTGAATTGCTCGTGGAGTATATTGGGCGACTCGCGAATTGCTCGTTTAAGTTCATCGATTCGATTGAACGCCGCCATTTCGCGCGGGCCATACGAAAGTCCTTCCGCACGCAAAAGGTCCCCCACTTCCCCATCGTCGTGCCGCGCAGCTACATCCATCAGATTGACCCCTTGGATGTCGTATGTAACATCAGCACCGTGTGAGAGGAGCAAGCGGATCATTTCCACCTTTTTGTTCGCAGGCTGATCGCAATCGATGGCGGCCAATATGGCTGGTTGATGCACCGGACCGAGAATTGCTCCGTGTTCGAGCAGTACTTTTGCTGTTTCAGTCTGCCCACGTTTCACGGCGGCATGGAGTGGCGTGTCCTTATCGACAATTGCATTGACGTTCGCGCCCGCTGCCAAGGCCTCGCGAACTCGGTCGGGCCCCTGGTCTTCGAGGATGGCTTTCCAGAGGGCGCGTTGCGCTTCTCCTTGAGCCCAGCCTTGACGATCCTCCTCCCATTCCTGGCGCATTCGATACAAGCGCGGCGCCATTGCAGCCAGCAGCACACTTATCACGCCAGCCAATACGGAAAGCTGCCAAAGCCTGAATTGCCAGAATCGCCGACTGCCCGAGTGTGTGGAATTCATCGGTACATTTCCCCTCGACGCGAAGAGAGTCGAACAGCCGGCAGCGAACCGAATCTAAGCGAATCAATCCCTTCGGATTGTTGTTTTAGACCCACTAAGGTTACTGGATGTACCCATCGTAACACGTGCTCTCAATCGACCGATGTCATTTCTCTGGCGACCGGAGGCGTTGCCGCTTGACAACAGGAGCGACAGTGTTTTGAATGATGCAAACACAAGTTTTGAATAACCAAAATCCTCAGTCGCTGCAGGCAATACCTATGTGCGAGACTCGCCGGTCAACAGCTCGCAGCGTCAAGCGACCCGTCGCGGGCTTTACGCTGGTCGAACTGCTCGTCGTGATTGCTGTGATGGGCATCCTCGCGGCACTCTTGCTGCCGGCGGTTCAGGCAGCTCGCGAGGCCGGGCGGCGGAGCCAGTGCCTCAACAATCTCAAACAGATCGGACTCGCCCTCCATACCTATCACGATGCGGTGCTGGCATTTCCGCCAGCATATGTGGCCGACACACGCCATTCTACGCGCGACCCCCAGACGTACGACGGCCCCGCAGGTTGGGGCTGGGGAATGCTGCTCTTGCCGTACATCGAGCAGGGTTCCCTGCACCAGCAGTTTCAGAGCAACCTCCCCTGCAGCGATCCGGCA
>JALORD010000337.1 GCA_025459145.1 Pirellulaceae bacterium
AACGGAGCAAAGACGGTATAGCCAAACTCGGCGGCACCGGGAGAAATCGCCGCCAGGTATTCCGCTCCCGGAGCGGTATGGAAACCGATGTGGCCGACCATAGTCCGTTTCGAGCGCAAGCCGATCGCCCGTACCAGCCAGGGTTGGACGGCGGCATCGGCTTCAATCTGTCCCAATCGCAAACCGAGAAAATCCGCGCAATCCGGCCAGTCCTCGGGAAGCGACAAGCCGACGAGGCGTTCCGCTGCGCGGAGATTTCCCGCCAGCGAGGCGCGCAAGAACTCCGGCGTCATCGAGATCAAATCGAGGCGCGGCGTGCGAATTGTCGAGGCCATGTGCGAACTCGCGGAATCAGCACCAGTGGCTTTTCACGTTGTGAGGCCTCGCGTGGACTCGCTATCGTATCGACACGAGACGCCCGAACGCATTGAGGCGCCCCAACATAACCACCAGCCAATCGGCGAATTCTCGGGGCAAAGCCTCATTCTCATTTGGTCACTCCGTCCGCTCACGCCCTCATACCATGCGAGAACCGAAGCGTCCGGTGAGCGTTCCCGGAAAAACCCTTCCGCAGCTCATCTCGATGAGCCAGTCCGCTGCCAGCCAGACACAGGTCACTTGCCGGAACTCTCTGCCAGTTTCTCAAACCCGTTGGCGCCGATCACGTTGTACCCGCCATCGTGGTTCTCCGGGCTGAAGCCGTCGTAGGCGTTGCGAGCCAGGTAAACGCGGAGTTTGTCGCCGCTACTGGGAAGTCCACGGTGGCCGCTGGTGCTGGGCGGGACCTGCCCCGCGCCGATCCACTGCCGGTGCCAGTAGCGGACGTAGACCAGATCTCCCGAGTCGAGACCCTCTCCCTTCTCGCACTTGTCGACGCGTACTTCGGCGACATAACGCTTGTATTGCCAGTCGCCCCGTGTTTCCTGGCGTTCGTAGATTCCCAGCACCTGGCCAGTGACGACATGCGTTGCGGTTTTGTGGAGTTCCGCACGATCAAGATCCACTTTCTCCGCTTGGGCCAAGCTTCCCCCGAGCAACGAGACCAACAGCGCCGCGATGAATGATTTATGCACCATGAACGGTTTACCTCCAACTTGTAATGAATGGGTGGACCCGAGAACTTCTCCCGGTAAGCGACCGGGTATTGCCAGTTCGGAACGAAACGGCAATCCCCTTCAGGAACGCGATCGCTTGCCGTTCCGAAACAGATCTTTCCCGTTCAGCGTCGGCCACCAGTCTCCCTTGACGATGCGGGTGCCGCGGGCCGAGACCAGCAGGTACTCGGTGGGATGTCCAAAGCGGGCCTCGGGCATCAGGTCGACCCAGACTAGCGTCGTTTCTCCGGTGATTTCGATCTCGGTTGGACCGTCAAACAACCTGTCCTGACTTGTCAGCTTCTCGGGATAAACGAACACTTGGGGCTTCGACGGCGGGGCATCGCCGGGTCCAGCCAGTGCCTCAGGGGCCAGCAAGCTCGCCGCGATTACAAACGCAACGAACGTTCCCAAACCCAGAAGAATTCCCGAAACAATGCGACTCATCGACATTCCCTTGGTAGCGAAAGGCCAGCGGACACTTCCCCGATGAAGCGCCTCGCCGATACCAAGAAGACGAACGAGCGGCGACTTGGATTTTGAATTTTTCGGAAATTCACCGCCCCTCGGAAAGTGCGGGGACAAAGCCGGCAAGCCGCGAAGGCACTTGAGCCGAAAACTACGGTGTGCCGCGACCCTTCGGGGCGAGCGGCCGGCTGATGAGCATTCGCAGCTTCGATTTTGGCCCCGTGAGTTTTCTCGCGAGAATATCTTCTTCGGTGAAGCGGGCCAGCAGGATTTCGCCGTCGGTCGACCGGTTGCGGTCGTACGAGATATAGATCGTGCCGTCCGGCGCCTGAAAGCCATCGGGATACGAGATCCCTTTGCGATCGTCGAGGACCAGCCCTCCCTGCCAGGTGCGGCCGTCGTCGGCCGAGAGCCAGGCGCTCAGCTGCACGCGGCCGCTGTGGGAATCGATCTGGTCGCCGTGCTTCACCAGGAGCAGCTGCCCCGAGGCGAGGCGGCGAATGTGGAAACGGGCCGCGGGATGCTTGATCGCCGAATCGACCGGCGCGCTCCAGGTGCGGCCGCCGTCGGTCGACGTGCTTTCCATGATCCCCTTGGCCGTGCGGGCGAGCATCCACAGCGAACCGTCCTTCCGCTCGACAAGCATGTGCTCGTGCCAGTCGGGATTCGGAAAGACCGCCATTCCCCGCCGCTCCCAGGTGGCCCCTTCGTCGGTCGAGACGAAGACATTTGCGCCTCGCATTGGATCGAGTTCCGCAAAGCAGCCTTTGAACGGGCCGAAGCCGCCGCGCTGGTCGAGCGAGATCGGCAGCAGCCATTCGCCGGTCGACAGGACGGTCGGCTTGTTGAGCGTCACGCCGTGCCAGATGCGGCGGGGCTCAGACCACTTTGGCTCAGCGGCATCGGGGTTTTCGCAAATCGCGGCCCAGACGCCGGCCCGGCCGTCGAACATGTCCATCGACTGGTCAAAAATGAGCCACAGCCGGCCGCGCGGGTCGGTCCAGAGGTTGCCGACGAGGATGCTCCGCGGGCGTGGCAGGCTCGCGTCGTGGCTGTCAATCACGAGGCGCGGTTCCGACCAGTGCTCGCCGTTGTCGTCGCTCGTGGCCAGGACAAAGAACGCCTCGGGGCTGTCGCCGCCGGCGACCCAGCAGGCCCACAGCCGGCCGCCGGGAGTCCGCTCGATGCCGATCGTCATGCCGTAGTCGAGCTGGTCATAGCCGTACTTGGGCAGGGGCGAGGTGTTGAGCTGCGGAGGAACCAAAGCATGATCGGCTACCTTCTCCATCTCGGCGATCCGGGCGGCAGCCGCGGCGGGCGATTCGGCCGCCGGCTGAGCTGGCTTTGGCGCGGCGGGCTGCTGAGCATTGGCCGCGGCGAGCGCGAGGAGGAATCCGAAGATCGCGGACAAGAGAGACGAGCGGAACAACATAGACGAGTCTCGCAGGCAGAAGTGCGGAGAACGATAGGGTACTCCGTTGGGCTCGAGTCTTCGACCCGTCCCAGACCTGCGATCCACCTCTTTCGATGAGGTTAAAAGAATGTGCCAATCAGGGAGACCTGCGCCGATTGCGGGGCTAGCGCCAGCCGGGCGGGCGGAGCACGGGAGCCGATTCGGCGGGGCCGCTGGCGCGGAGGCGGGTCGGCGTGTGGCGGAGCGGAGTGGGTGTTGGTGCGGCGTCTTCGAGATGCGCGGCGGGGCGAGCGTCATTGCGAGCCGCCGTGCGCGGGAGAACGATGTCGGGGGCGGGGAAGAGGCTGACGAGTGCACTCGTTTCGCGAGTGGCAGGAACCTGGAACTCGCTGGCGGGAACGAGCGTCCGCACGAGGCCCACGGCAGCGGTGCGGTGGGCTGGCGGAGCGGTGACTAGCGGGCTCTGCGGACCGATGAGCAGGGCGCCCTGCGAGCGGAGGCCAGCCAGTCCCGTAAGCTCAATCGACTGGCCATCGAGCCGAAAGCCGATCGCCAGTTGCGTGTACGGCAAGAGCCGATCGGAGGCGAGCGCCGCCGGGTCGAGTGGAGTGTCGAGTTCGAGATGTTCGCACGCGGCGGCGACGAGCGAAGGGCTGATGCCGCCGCGCTCGGCGAGCAAGCGGCCGCTGAGCGACTGCAGGCGTCTGTCGGAAAATACCGCCCGGTCGACGATCAGCTCGGCCACGCCCGTTAGCTGGTGCGGGAATCGCTCGCTCACGAGCCGATCGAGATCGAGGCCGCGAAACGTGCCGGTGAGCGTGCCTCTCACTCCTTCGCGGGCCGGAACGAACTGGGCCGACCCGCGAAACGAGACGCCGCGGGCGCTCGCCTGGAGTTCCGGCACGAGCGACGCAATCAGGGAAAACGGCAGGACGTGACCCGATGTGTCGAGGGTGATGAGCGTGGCCGGCGGCGCGACGTCGCGATTGCGGGCGAGCGACAGGCGGACTTGCGGCAGATCGGGAGGAGCGGCAGCAGGCTGGAACGTAAACTCGGCCTGCGGGCCCGTGGGCGTCCTCCTCAGAATCAATGCGAGACCGGCGAGGGTTTGCGGGGAGTCGCCGCCCGCGATTACGAGCTGGCGGATGTCGAGTGTTGCCGTGGGTAGACTCGCGGCGGGTCCGCAGAGGACTCGGTCGTGCAGCACGCGGGCCAGTTGCGGCAGGGCGTCGACGCTGGTTTGAACGAGCGCGACCGAGACGTGGCAGGCCTCGCCGGCGAGCGTGAGCGTTGCCGTATCGGTCGAGGCGAGCGGGCGGCTCGTCTCCGGGTCGACCAGGCGGAGACCAGTCAGTTCGTAGGCGATTAACGGAGCGTCACTGGAAGAATTCTCTGAGTCGACGGATTGGATCGCGTCGATTTCGACCACGACGCCCAACTGGCGCGAGAGGTCGGCGGCCAACGCAGCAGCCGTGAGCGCATCGGCAGGCGAGACGGACTCGATGCGATCGACGGCGCGAGAAATGAGCCAGCCGCAGGTGCCGAGCGTCGGCACAATCGCCAGGAGCACGAAGCCCAGGCGGCAAAGCAGGATACGGCGGCGGGAAGGCATGCGAACGTCCGTGTTCGATGGATGTCACTGGTCACTTGTCACTGGTCATTTGTTGCTGACCGTGCAACAGCTCGAAGTCGAACACCAATGACAAATGACAAATGACCTATCTCTCTCGAGCCATTTGTTGAAACAGTTCGTACCGTGCTTTCATTTCGGCCAGGCTGTCGTTGCCAAATTTGTCGCAGAAGGCGCGGGCGACTTCAAAGGCGATCACGTTTTCGACAATGACGCTGGCGGCCGAGACAGCGCAGACGTCGCTTCGCTCGTACTCGGCGGACTCGGGCTCTTTGCTCGCCAGGTTGACCGATTCGAGCGGCTTGCGGAGCGTGCTGATCGGCTTCATCGCGGCCCGCACGACCAGCGGCTGTCCGTTGGTCATCCCGGCTTCGAGTCCGCCGGCATTGTTCGTAGGCCGCTCGTAGCCGAGCGTCGGCGTGTCGCGCTGGGCGGCGTTGTAGTGGATCGGGTCGTGCACCTGCGATCCCGGCCGGCGCGCGGCTTCGAAGCCGAGGCCGATTTCGACTCCCTTGATGGCCTGAACGGCCATGACGGCTTGGGCGATGCGACCGTCGAGCTTGAGGTCCCACTGGGTGTGCGTTCCCACGCCGAATGGCAGTCCTTCGACCCGCGTCTCGACCACGCCGCCGAGCGTGTCCCCCGCTTTGCCGGTCGCGTCGATCAGGTCCTTCACTTCTTGGTCGTGGGCCAGGTCCAGCGAGTAGATTTCGCTGGCGTCGCGCACCGCGAGCCGCTCGGCCAGCGACAGCTCCGGCACATCGAGCCGGATGCCGCCCAGTTCGACGACATAGCCAATCACCTGAATGTCGAAGGCAGCGAGCAGTTGCCGGGCCAAAGCTCCGGCGGCAACGCGGACGGTCGTCTCGCGGGCGCTGGCTCGTTCGAGGATGCCGCGGATTGGGCCGAGGAACTTAATCGCGCCGGTCAAGTCGCCGTGGCCGGGGCGGGGCCGCTCGAGGTCGGCGAGGCGCTCGAGCTTGTAGTCCTTGTTGATCACCTGCAGGGCGATCGGGCTGCCGAGCGAAGTGTTCTTCCAAATGCCTGTGAGAATTTCGACGGTATCGGTCTCGATCCGCTGGCGGCCCCCGCGGCCATAGCCCCCCTGGCGGCGGCGGAGCTCGACATCGATCGGCGCGGTCTCGAGCGGGACGCCAGCGGGAAAGCCATCGACCAGAGCGAGCAGCGTCTGGCCGTGCGATTCGCCGGCGGTCCAGTAACGTAAAGTCATGTCAGAAAACGGTTTGCGGCGACAACTCGGGGCGACAACGGATACGAGCGCGCAGAGCCGCTCGAGCGCGGAATTCTAGCGCGCAAGGCCTCCTGGCGATAGGCCAGCCGGCGGCAGA
>JALORD010000036.1 GCA_025459145.1 Pirellulaceae bacterium
CGGTTGTCGGCGGGCTTGCCGGTAGTGATCCATCAGCCGCGAGTGAAACACCGTCCAGAGCCACCCCCGGAAGGAATCGCCCGGGCGATCCCAGCGGGCATGCCCGATGTTCACGGCCACGCTGGCAAACACCTGCTGCAAAAGGTCGGCGGCATCCGCCGGCTGCAACCCTTGCCGCCGCGCCCAGCCATAGACCGTCGGACCGTAGATCGCCGTCAGCCGTTGCCAGGCCTGCGGGTCGAGTTGGCGAACACCCGCCAGGAGCGACGAACAGCTCGTGGGTGGATCAGCGGCACTCATCCGACGAACTCCGCGGGGGCGGTGTGGACCAACTTCCCTGGCTCGAGGAGAATAACGTCAGCGATTCACGCGAAAACGCGCCGAAATTGCCGCCACCCACGCAACAGCTTGCGCCACAAGAGTTTGGAACGCAAGGCGCAAGAATTATTGGGCGATTCGATTACTCGCGGGGGCATTCTGGCCCCGCGCGGATCTCGAAAGTTGCGGCCAGGGGATGCGGGCGTCGCCGCCGACGCAGCCGGCCCATTTCCCCTCAGTCGTCGCGCGTTACAATTCTCTGAATTTGCTATGCCAGTGAGCTGCAGTAGAGAGGTGATTGTCGCGAGCCATGGGAAGCGGCTGACAGAATTAGCCGTGGCATCGGGGCTGACACTTTAGTCGCGGATGAAGTTTTTTCCTCAAGAAACGAAAAAGGAGGTCTCTTGCTCGCCGCAACAAGAGGCCTCCCGATTTGGCTGTTTCGGTGGGTGGTTGCCCACTCGCCGAAGACCCACAGCCGTTAGTTCGTATCGGAAGTCGATCGTGTCCGGCTTTAGGCCTGAGCGCATTGCCTGCCGATTCGTCGGAGTTTACTTGCCCCCCGCGCCTGCCCAGCGACACAAACCGCACACCTTACCGCTACTTTGCTCATTCCGCCCGCCACGCTTCGAGACGTGAAGGAACCATCCTGCCCATGACTCTGCCCGCAAAACTTGCCTTGGAAGACGGAACCGTATTCACTGGCGAATCGTTCGGCGCCGCCGGGGAAGTCGACGGCGAAGTTTGTTTCAACACTTCGATGACCGGCTATCAGGAGATTCTCACCGACCCCAGCTACCGCGGTCAGATCGTCACGATGACCTACACGGAGATGGGCAATTACGGCGTCAATCGCGAGGATGTGGAGAGCGGCAAGCCGCACCTGGCGGGTTTTGTCGTGAAGGAATTTGCCGAGCGGCCGAGCAATTTTCGCTCCGAACAATCGCTCGATGCCTATCTCAAGGAACATGGCGTCGTCGGAATCGCAGGAATCGATACGCGGGCCCTCGTGCGCCGCTTGCGCAATGCCGGTGCGATGAAGGGAGTTATCTCGAGCATCGATCTGGACGATGCGAGCCTCGTTCGCAAGGCGCAGGCGAGCCCGGGACTCGTCGGACGCGATCTGGTGCGCGAAGTCATTCCGGGCGAAGCCCGCGAGTGGGATGGCGGTTTGTCAAACTGGGCAAAGCTGCCGGCGGAAGCGAACCCGTCCATCGGCAAGGCCGACCTCCACGTGGTCGCGCTCGATTACGGCATGAAGTGGAATATCGCCCGCCACCTGCGCGATGAAGGATGCCGCATCACTATCCTCCCCGGCACGGCGACCGCCGAGGACGTGCTGGCGCACGACCCCGACGGCGTGTTCCTGAGCAACGGCCCTGGCGATCCCGAGCCGCTCGAATACGCCCACAACTGCATCCGGGGGGTTCTGGGCAAGGTTCCCGTGTTTGGCATCTGCCTCGGGCATCAGTTGCTGGGACTGGCCTGCGGGGCCAAAACATTCAAGCTCAAGTTTGGCCACCGCGGCGCCAACCAGCCAGTGCTCAACCTGGAGAGCGGTAAAGTCGAGATCACCGCCCAGAACCACGGCTTCGCGGTCGACGAAGAGTCGCTCCCAACCTGCCTGGCGGTGACTCACCGCAATCTGAACGACAACACGGTCGCCGGACTGCGGCACAAGGAAGTTCCCGCCTTCAGCGTGCAGTATCACCCCGAGTCGTCGTCGGGACCACACGACAGCCGGTATCTGTTTCGCCAGTTTCGCGAACAGATGCTGGCGGAGCGCGCGAGTGCCTGATGGCTCACGCTTGGGGCGGCTGGCTCCTCGGCCGCTAGCGAGTGCGCAGAGCCGTCTGCCGCTGGCGACTCGTGCTATCGCTATTGACGGCCACCGCTTCGATCACCCGGCCCTGATTCATACGCGTCGACTGCCGAACGAGTTGCGGATCGTCCGGTACGACGGTGAACTTGAACGGCCGTCGGCTGCTCGGCTTGAGCCCCGTGGTAAGCGAGATTTGCATCCGCTCGGCCAGCGTAAGCTGGTGTAGCACGACCTGAAACAGCCGTTCGGGCTGCTGATCGGTGATCACCGTGATCGGCGTGTCGCTCGTTCCCGCTTCGGCCAGTTCGGCAATCGTTTCGGCCCCGACCGTTTCGATCAGCGGCTCTGCCCACTCGACATGAAACGTCCCGGCCCTGCCGATCAACGGCAAGCTGGGAAGTTCGCCGGGAACATGGTCATAGACCAAGAGGCGACCCGAGGCAGTCAGGGCCCGCAGGACCAGAAACGGATCGCCGGCAAACCGTTCGAGGTCCTCGGCCGCGATGACGATCATTTGCGTGTAGACCCGACCGCCGCCGCGGCCGCTGTATTCGGCCCCGGAAAGGGTCGTGAGCGAAGTGCAATAGCGGCCGTCCGCGAGACTGTGAAAGTTCACGGAAGTTGTCCCGGGCTGATTCCTCCAGAGCGAATCGTGGGCCGGGCCCCAACTGGTGAGTTCCTTCGCCAGTTCATCGCTCACGCCCGAGCTACGCGCCGCCAGCTGGTAGCCATCCAACCGCTCGCTGCGGACCGACGTAAAGATTGCCTGTTCAAGTCGCATGATATCGGGCGAAGGGCACACCTGTGGTGGTGATTCAGTGGGCGAATTATCCCGGCGCCGGCCGGCAACTGCCCAGTAAGTGGAACTGCAGCGATCAGCTGCCCAATCCCTCCAGCAACCATTTGAACGGTTCAATGATGCCCCGCGGCTCGACCCGCAGCGGCACATGCACCCTGCCGTGTGGTTCATTCCGAAAACCGACCGCCCCGGCCACTCCCACGGCAAAAAACCGATGCTTGCGCAGTCGTTCGCGACAATGCTGGTACAAACCGGGCGTGTGCCGGCGGGCGAAGGCGGTTGGATCTTCGAAACAGTTCTCGCACTGATCCCCTTTGGTAAAGACCAGCGACACCGGCCGCGTCTGCCAGCCGGTCTTCTTGTCGGTCGCCAGTTCGCAGAGGTAGCTGACAAGTTTCATCGTGTTGAAGTCTTCCTCGCTCTGGCCGCTTTCGGCGCTCGGGGCGTCGATCAGGACCATCACCCCGGCACACTTGCTGAGGAACGAGCGAATCACCGGGAACGTGTTCGGGTGGTCGACTTCTTCCAGCAGCGCTTCTCCGGCCAGGTCGGGCATGATCAATTCGGCCGGCTTGTGTCGTTTCCGGAGCACCTGGCAATGAATCCAGTGCCAGCGATCGGGCTCGTTGGGCGTTTTGTTGGGAAACTCGCAGCGGGCCAAGGCCGCCATCGCATGCTGTTGCAGCTTGATCGAGAAGGCGCCTCGGGCCAGCATCTGCAGATCGTCGATCTGCCGCGACAGCATGTCGGTGAGCATGCCCAGATAGACGGTCTTGCCGGCGCCGGAGGGACCAATCGCGGCAATCATCCGCGGCAGGATCTTCTGCGTGTTGGCCTGATGAGCCAGGGCCATCGGGGCGTGGCAATGCCGGCAAAGCTCGGCGTCGAAGTTATTGCCGCCGCCGCAGATGTAGCACGGACAGGGGACCGTGTACGCGGCTAGGCGATACGAGTCCATTTCGACAGTACCGCTTCTCATCCCTGGACCTCCTCACATTCGGGGGCAGTTTCGAGTTCGGGCGATTCGCTCGACATGATCACGACGTCGCAAAAGCCGAGCGCACACCGAAAACCGATGTTGTGTTTGCGTGAGAGGGGGCTCTCGCCGCTTTGAAATTGGCAGTGGGCCTGATTGTCGAAATACGTGTCGAACGCACCGCCACGAATGCTCTTGTGGGGCATTGGCGTCTCCACTTTGCGGCCGGCCGGCTCCCAGTGGCCAAAGGCCGAACTGGTCCACTCCCACACGTTGCCGATGAGCTGCTGCACGCCGCCGATGCTCGCCGAATCGGGCGAGGCGGTGACGGTGACGGTGTCGTTGATGCCGCTTCCCCACAGGTTCACGTAGCGCCGGTCCATCGCTTCGCCCCAGGGAAACTTCCGCTGCTGGGGCTTGCCGCCATCGGCCGAGACCGGCCAGGAACCCGCCTTGACCCATTCCGGATCGGTGGGAAGCCGTTTACCGGCCCACCGCGCAAAGGCAGCCGCTTCGTACCAGCAGACGCCGGTCACGGGATGATCTTCCTTGCCGGCCGGATAGCGGCCGTTGTCCCAGTAGCGCGGCCCGGGCATACCCGTTTGGTCGGTAAAACCGAGCACGGCCGGCCAGATGGACTCATCCCACAGCGACATCTGTTCGTAGCCGCCGCCATCGATGAAGAGCTGGTACTGGCCGTTAGTCACGGGAAACCGATCGAGAAAGAATCCCTCGACCTGCACCAGCCGTTCGCCGCGCAGCGAATCGGGCTCTTCGAGATCTTCGTAACAGCGGGCCCGCATCAGCACGCCCCCCTGCGGGACGATCGCCATCGATTCGTCGAGGGCAATCTGGGCCGCGGCCAGCTCGGCATCGCTCAGGCTGGCGGCGATTTGCGGGCGCAGGAGGAGAGCCTCCCGCCCCTGAGCAATCATTTGTTCGACGAGGCTGTTGTCGGCCGCCACACGGCGGGCCGTCGGCGGACGGGGTGGAGGAGGAGGCGACCAGTCCTCGGTCTGAGTGGGAACCTTGAGTTCCTCTGTATTGAGCCGCCAGAGTCGCGGAGTCCAATGCGGATTGCGGATGGCTAGTCCGCACAATGCCCCGGCGGCGCCAAAGGCGCCCATCATCCAGTAGCCGGTGACCAGACCCAGTAGCAGGCAGAGCGGCACCGCACCAACCAGGAGCCAATTCCAGGTGAGGTAACGTCGCATGACGGGCTTCCTCGTTCGATTCTCGTAGGGCAGCGGGTGGGGCCGCTGCTGCGAAGGGGGCAAAATCGTCCCGCTGCCGGGCCGAGCCGTTAAACAACTCCCGCGGGTGTTACTTGCGAACTTTCTGCCGCCGCTGCGAGACATCCTTCTGCAGCCGGGCAAACTGAGCCATCACCGAGCTGACCACCGGATCGGCCGGCGGAGTGCGGTCTTCCTCGACAGGCCGCGCCGAGGGGCGGGGAAGGCTGACCGGAGGGCCCGTGCGAGTGAGGGTCACATTCGTCGGTTCCGGCCGTTCAGCGCTGGCCATCAGGTCAGATTGCTGTTCGATGAGCTGGCGGAGCAGTTTGAGCTCGGCCTGCAGTTCGTCGCGCTGGCCGGAAAGTTCGCGCTTCTGCTGGGCGACCGTTTCCTGCAGTTCCATCGCGCGGGTCCGCACCAGTTCGAGTTCGGCTTCGAGTTCGGCCCGCTCTTGGGTGAGCGCCGAGAACCGCTCGCTCGCTTCCGGGGAATCCCCGCCAGCTGCCAGCATGGCGTCGGCGCGAGCGGCAGCCGCTCGGTCGATCGCTCCCGCCAGTTCGGACCGCGTTTGGTCGACTTGTTCCCGAAGTTGAGCCAGTTCGCCAAAGAGCGGCGCAACCGCCTCGGCAGAATTGCCGCCGGACGACTGGTTGGCCGCCTGAAGGCTGTCCAAACTGCGGCGCAGCTCGGCGAGTTCGCCCGCCAGCGGCGAGATGTCGACCGGCGGAGTGCTTGCCGCGGGCTGAGACTGGAACGCTTCGAATTGCTGTCGCAACTGGGCAAGTTCCGAGAGGAGCGGCGTCACGGCATCGCCCCCCGCAACCTGGGCCCGGGCCGTTTCCAGCTGGCGGCGGAGATCGTCACGCTCGGCTTCGATCTGAGCACAGCGCTGTTCGAGCGATTGCCATTGCTGCTCTTCCCGTTCGTTGTGGGCTTGCCGCTCGCGGTCGAGCTGTTCGCGCAGCGCGCGCAGCTCGCCGAGGGCCTCGCGTAACTGCGCGTCCTGTTGTTCCAGCTGCTGGGACATGCGTCCCGCTTCTTTCCGCTGATCGGCCAGTTGCCGGCCTCGCTCGGCCAATCGGCGGCGGCCTTCCTCGACTTCGTCTGCTTTCAGTTCGAGTTCGCTCCGGACCCGATCCAGATCGCTAAATAGTTCCTGGACGAGCTGATCGAGGGCGGTGCATTCGTTGCGCAGCTCGGCCGCCGCCATTTCGATCGGCCGCCACGACGCAGCGAGCGTTCCCGTTGCCAGGGATGCATTCACGGTGATCGCGCTTTCCAATGAGCAGGGAACCCCGCCGTGGGGCGGCGGAGATGGGTCGAATCAGTCGTTTCGGGGCGTGGAAAGGGGAATCGGGTCCGCCATCGGGCCGCTCCCGCTAGCCGCGCCGGCGGAGCGAGAGGAGATTACGGTCCGCCAGCGAAAACGTAGGTCAGAAAGGCCCCGGGAGCAAACTGGCGGCTCCCAGGTCCGCCAACTGGCTGCGTCACCGCACCTGCCGCTACGTTCGCTACATTCGCAATGCCAACCGACGCCAGTTCCATCGCGCGGGCCAATTGCATAGCGAGCCAGCCATGCGACCACACCTTGTCGCCAAATGGTTCCTGGACATGATGATAGACTGCCACAGCGAGGCAGATTGGCGACTAGCGGCCGCTGCCGTTTCCGCCCCCCTTTCTATTGCTCAAAAGCGAGAATCCGACCCGGTGGCCAAGCGACGCCCAACCAAGCCCACGCCTATCGCCCCGGACGCGGGCGAGTCGCGGGCAGCCGTGGCTGTGACCGTAGCCTGGATGCTCCTCACCCTGAGCTGCCTCGCGGCGCAGGTGGTTGCGCTCGTCATGTGGCTGCTCGCCCGGTCGGCGGGAATTCCGGCGGGACGGCCCAACGCGCTCTACTTGGTGGCCGCGACGCTCGTCTTCGTCGCCATGCTGACGGGCCTCTTCGTGCTGGGGCTGACTCCCGTGGCATACCGGGTGCGCAAAGGGAGACCGCCGCTGGGAATCACGGTCCTCGCCGTGGTGATCGGCGCGGCCCCGCTAGTCACGCTCGCCGTGGCGGCGCTCGCTGCCCGCCTGTTGGGAGAAGCGTAAAGCTTGCCGCACCGCCATGGCTACCACGCCCACCGACTATCTCCGCCAGACGCACCACGAGTTTCTCGAAGCCTCGGAAGGGGCGCTCGCTTCGCCCAGCCTGCAGCTCATTCTGGGCAAACTCGGCGATACGCTCGGCAAACGCAATCGGGATGCCTGGGAAGCGCTTCCCGAATCGGACGCAATCCGTCAGCGGGCCCGCAACATCAAGGACGAGACGTTGGCCCACCTGGCCGAGCACCTCGAGACCTTGGAAGCGAGCGTCGTGGCCCGCGGGGGCAAGGTGCACTGGGCGGCCGATGCGGCCGAGGCGCGGAAGATCGTCGTCGGGCTGATTCAGCAGCGCGGTGCGACGCGAGTCGTCAAATCGAAGTCGATGACCAGCGAGGAGATCCACCTCAATCCGGCCCTGGAAGCCGCCGGCATCGAGACGACGGAAACCGACCTCGGCGAATACATCATCCAGCTCGCAGGGCACCGCCCGAGCCATATCGTCGGACCGGCGCTGCACCTTTCGGCTCAGGAAGTTGCGGAAATCCTGAGCAAGCCCGCCGGGCAGCGGCTACCTGCTGAACGGGAGATCTTGGCTGCCTTTGCCCGGCAGGCTCTCCGGCAGAAGTTCGCCGAGGCCGAGGTCGGTATCAGCGGGGCGAACTTCGCCATCGCCGAAACCGGTTCGATCGTCCTCGTCACGAACGAGGGGAACGGCCGGCTGACGTGTGCCTTGCCCAAGTGCCACATTGCCCTCATGGGGATGGAAAAGGTCATCCCGAAGCTGGCCGACCTGCCATATTTTTTGAAAGTTCTGGCCCGGGGGGCGACCGGTCAGAAGCTTTCCGTCTACACGCAGATCATCACCGGCCCGCGACGGGCTGGAGAGCTCGACGGTCCCGAGGAATTTCATCTCGTGATCCTCGACAACGGGCGGTCGCGAATTTTGGGAAGCCCGCTGCGGGAAAGTCTGTTCTGCATTCGCTGCGGCGCATGCCTCAACGCCTGTCCCATCTATCGCAGCGTCGGGGGACATGCTTATGGGGGCGTGTATTCCGGGCCGATCGGAGCAGTTCTCACGCCGCTTTACGACGGCCTGGCGGCCAACCATCACCTGCCGCACGCCAGCAGCCTGTGCGGCGCGTGTCAGGCGGCCTGCCCCGTCAAGATCCAGATTCCGCAGATGCTCGTCCAGTTGCGCGAGGAGCTGCACCACGAACCGGGGCAGCAGAGCCGCTGGGAATCGCTGGCCTACCGACTGTGGGCCCAGTCGCTTCGACGCCCCTGGCTCTACCGGCTGGGAACGTGGCTCGCCGCCCGAACGCTCGGCCGGTGGAAGCGAAAATCCCCTTGGCTCACGCGTCTCCCCGGCAAGCTCGCCGGCTGGACGGCCAAACGGGACTTTCCCGCCCCGGCTGCCGAGCGGTTTCGCGACTGGTGGGCCCAGGAAGGACGCGAGGAAGGGCACGACGAAGCTCGCAGCGAGGGACAACATGAGTCGTGACTCGTTTCTGGCGACCGTTCGTCAGGCGGCTGCCGCCGGGCGGGCCCACCGCGTCGAGCACGTGCCGGTGCCCGAGCAGACCGGCTATATTGGCCTCCGCCCAGGCGAAGACCCGGCCGTTCGGTTGGCGGCGGAAGTCGATGCCGTGGGAGGAACCGCCTTCCGCGCGACAGATTTGACAGCGGCTCGGGACCTGCTTGCGAGTTGGCTGACCGAGTTCGAAGTCCGCTCGGCGCTGACCTGGGAGCACGAACTGCTCGCCCGCCTGGGACTCGCCCAACTGCTGGCGGAGCGCGGTATTGTCGAGCATACGCATCGCACGCTTGTCGAGATGCCGGAAGAGGCGCGGCGGCTCTCGGTCCTGGCTTGCGACATCGGCATCACCAGTTGCGACTGGGCGATTGCCGAGACGGGGACGCTCGTGGTCTGTTCCCGCCCCGGTCAGGAACGCATCGCGTCACTTTTGCCGCCGGTCTACTTTTCGATCGTCGAGCGCGAGCAGATCGTCCCCGATCTGATCGACGCGATCGGCAGCTTGCGGACCACGCACGATCCGCTGCCCAGCAACGTCACGCTGATCACCGGTCCCAGCAAGACGGGCGATATCGAGCTCGAACTGACAACCGGTGTTCACGGTCCCGGCAAATGGCGCGTGATTGTCGTGGGGTGACGGCAATTGGGCCACAAGAACGAACGCAGCCCGGTCACGGTGGGGCTGACCGGGCTGCAGATCTAATTCTGTGGGGGCAGTCAATCGCCCGCGCTTAGAAACCGCGGAACGGATGGACCGAGTCCTTGCCGGCGATCATCTCGTCAGCCGTAGGCTTGCCGGCCATGGCGTTGGCGATCGACAGCTTCGTCGCCTCGTAGTTGTATTCGTAGATCTTCTTGTCGTCGTTGGCAGCCGGGTGGATAAACACGCCGCAAACGATCACGAGGTCTTCGGCCTTGTTCTTGGGAATGACGCCCGCCTCGACCGAGTCAGCGACCGCCTTGGCAACGGCGGCCTGCGCCGGGCCAAACATCTGGACGGCCTGCTTCATCCCCTTGATCGTCACCTTGGTGACCATGACGGTCGCCGGCTTGACGGCCAGATTGGGCGTCAACACCGCCAGCAGGTTCGTGTGCCCCTCGCTCTGGCGAGCTAGCGCGTTGGCAAACGCCTGCCCGACTGGACCGTCCTTGCTGCCAATCAACAGGTCAATATGGGCAATCTCGTTCCCCTCGCCGACCAGACCTTCGCCAATGTACATCGACATGAATCTCTCTCCCCGTCGCAGTGCGTGTTTAGCGGAAATATCGAACCGCCGAAGTTACCAGACGGCAAAGGGATTGCAACCACCCGCCGCCGTCGCGAGGCCTTTCGCGGGAGCCGATCCGCCAGAACTGGCTGCGCCACGCCCTACAAATAGACCCGCCGGTTGTAGATGTACCACTCGAAGATGAGAACGCCAAGCGCTCCAATCAGGAGCCACCGCCACAGCTCTTTGCGGGCGACTTGCTGGGCCTCTTGAGCCTGGACCTCTTCGTGGCCGATTTCCAGGACTTCCCGCGGCGCCAGGTCGCTCTCGCGGGTATCGAACAGGTTAACTGCAAACTGCTGGGTTACCTTTTGCCCGGCGCCGTCGCGGACGTCGTACACCCCGAGTTCGTCAGTTCGGCCAAAGACGTAACTCCCCGAGGCCTCGCGGGGAATCTCAAACCGGTCCCCGCGCGGCGACTGCACGACGATCGAGTTGACGGGAATCTGCGTCCGCAGGACGGCCGGCTGTCCTGGCTTGGTGCTGGGAGCCGCCAGGCTGCTGCGCACGCCCCCCAGGTACTTCACCGCGTTCATCACAAAAACAGGAAAGCTGCGGCGGATGGGCCAATCGGTGTTCACTTCGCGCGAGCCGTCCTCTTTGTAGGCAACAATGTCGAACCCCAGCACGGCGTCCTCGTAGCCGCCGCGGGGGCCCACGGCATAGATCGGACCGATGTCTGCATCGATCAGTGTGACCGTTCCCGGCGGACCGGCCAGCGGCGTTCCCTCGACGATCTTCACATTCCCCATCTGCACCAGCTGGGCCAGCGGATGCACCTGATCGGAATCGATCACCAGCGGCGGACCTTGTTTTGGCCCTTTGGCTTGCCATCCCTCGGGCGGCAGACGACCGATGAAGAGCGTATTGCAGGCGGGCATCTCCTTGGGGGCGCACTGATCGTAGATGATCAGATCGTACGCCCCTTCCGACGCCTGGTCCTGATAGGCCTTGGTTTCCAGCAACTTCGGTTCGGCCACCGAGACATCGGCAATCTTTAGGGCCTCCTCGGTTCCGAGGGCCAGTTGCAGGGAGTCATTGCCTGGCGTCACCAGGAGCACCTTGGCCGGACGGGGAAGATTCACGACGGCAAATGCCTCGTTATCCAGAGGCAAATTGTCTTTCGAATCGATCTTCACTTTGAGCACGCCGCTTTCGATCTCGTTCATTTCGAACCGAATGCCGCTGGCCCCCGGCAAACCTTTCTCGCTGCGGGGCGGGAGCGTGACTTTCTGTGCATCGAGCAGCGTGTCATTCAGTAGCAGCGATGCCTCGACCGTCTCTTCGGTATCCGAGAAGTTCTCGATCCGCGCAAAGGCCTGAACCTGCCCCGGCTTTTCCGGATTGGCATCGGTGCTGAAGCTGGATATCGCAATGTTGTGCTGCTGTTCCCCGGCAATCTTGACGTAGGTCGGATTCAGATTGCCCAGTTTGAAATTCGGCACCGATTGAAAGCCGCCATCGCTAAAAATGTAGAGATCGGCCGGCATCGCCTCGGCCGTTTGAATATCAGCATCCGCAGGGTCGTTCGCATCGCTGGTGTGGCCGGGATTGGCCAGGCCATTGGCCGCCCGCAGCGCTTCGCTCAGGTCGCTCGGCCGATTCGTCTGCTCGATCAACTCGACACGGCTCCGCAATTCCCGCCGACTCGTGGTGAACGGCTGTTCGACTCGAGCCACATCCGAGAAACTGATCACCATGGCCGAGTCCCCCTCGTCCATTTTTTCGATGAGGGCAATCGCCTGTTTCTTGGCCTCGTCAAGCCGCGACGGGGCCTGATCGCTTGCCCCCATGCTGGCCGACGTATCGATCAGGAAAATGAACCGGTCGCCGAGCAGTTCCGTCCCCTTCCAGCCGGGACGAAGCAAGGTAAAGGCCAAGAGACCGATCAAAAAGAGTTGGAGGAACAGGAGCAGGCTCTGCCGCAATCGCTGCCAGAGCGAGTTGACGTGCAGATCCTCGATCGCCCGGCTCCAGAGGTACGTGCTCGGCACCGCCAGCGGCTGCCGGCGGAGCTTGAGAAAATAGAGCGCAATAATCGCCGGCGGAATGAGCGCGAGAAGCCCCCATTGCCAGAGCGCGAGCGTATTGAGGAATTGGGGAAGCATTTCAACAGCCAAATATTGCAGCGGGCTTGATTCGCCATCTCATCAATGACGTTCGGAATTCTATCACCGCACGAGTCCGCGTTTACGCAGGTAGTTCGCCACCAAGGTTTCCACGGACGTATCGGTGCTCGCCATCAGGTAGCTCATGCCGCGGCGGACGCAGAATTCGCGAGCTCCGTCGACAAACGCGGCCACGGTTCGCTTGTACTTTTCGAGCAGCGGCCGGCTGATCGTCACTTCGGCGATGTCGTCGTCTTCGCAGTCGATCAGCTTCAGGTCCCCCTTGATGTCGGGATTCAATTCTTCCGGCGACAGGATATGCAGCACGTACACGTCCATTTGCTGGGCCACGAGCAGCCGGAACGCCTTTTCATACCCTTCCTTGTCCATCAGGTCGGTAATTAATACGAGGATTCCCTTGCCAGGGTTCCGCAGGCAGAAGTTACGGACTCCTTCGGCCAGCGAAACCCGTTCCCCGGGCTCGACACTGTCGAGGTAGCTCAGCATTCGCCAGAGACTGCTCCGGCCGCGGAGGACGGGCCCCGGCTTGCGGGCCGACGTGCCCAGTGACTCGATCCGTACCCGATCGGCCCGACAGAGTCCAATGAATCCGAGCGACGCCGCCAGTTGCTTGGCAAACTGCAGCTTCGTCGGATCGCCAAAGTCCATGCTCGGGCTGGCATCGATCAGCGTGTAAAAGTGCAGGTCTTCTTCTTCCAGAAACAGCTTGAGATACAGCCGTTCCATCCGGGCGAACAGGTTCCAGTCGATAAACCGCAGGTCGTCGCCGGCGACGTACTGTCGAAAATCGGCAAACTCGACGCTCTGACCCTTCCGCTTGCTCTTCCGCTCCCCCTTCATCCGCCCCCGAAAAATCTTCCGGCTGACAAGCTCCAGCCGCTCGAGCTGCGCGAGAAGCTGCGGGGAGAGGAGTGGGGTGGAAGTTTGGGTTGTCATTAGTCGCTTTGCCCAGCTTTAACAGACTGGTCGTTAACCATCCGACTCAATTAGTAGTTAACCGCTCACGCTTCATTCCACCAAATCGCCTAGTCGAATCTCGAATCGAGTCACGCCGTCCGTGGACTCGACACCCCAAGGACGAGTAGTATCGACGATGACAATCTCACCAATTCCGTCCATTGCCCGACTAACAGCCTCGCACGCGATCGCACCGTTCCGAGGATACTCGCTATCAAACCCCAGTTTCTCGGTCGTCACTACGGGAATCTTCTCAATAAACAACCAAACGCGATCATTGGCATCGACAAATTGGCACTCCACGAATCCCGGCTGATCTGCATGCACAAATTGCGTGATCTTAACCTTGATTTCGGGCATCGGCGTGAGACTGCTGTTATGCGGCATCTACACCCGCAACTACTTCACCAGCGACGCCTTCACCGGTGCATCCTCGCCCTTCTCGGGAAGCTTCTCGAGGATGTCGAGCAAGACGTGGTCGGTGTCGAGTCCTTCGGCCTGGGCCTCGAAATTGAGGATCACGCGGTGCCGCATCGCCGGCAGGTAGACGCGCCTGACATCCTCGAAACTGACGTTGTACCGCCCTTCGAGCAGGGCTCGCACCTTTGAGGCCAGGGCCAGCGTCTGAGCGCCGCGAGGGCTCGCTCCCCACCGCAGATACTGGTTCGTGATGGGCAGGGCAAACGGTCCCTGAGGATGGGTCGCCAGCACCAGCCGCACAATGTAATCCTGCACGTGGGTCGCCAGAATCACATCGCGGATCAGCTTTTGCCACTGCTTGATCTCGGTGCCATCCATCACCTTTTCGGGCTTGATCGTGATGCCGCGTGTCGTGCGATCGACGATCGTCGCCAGTTCCTCCCGGCCGCTATAACCGACGACGAGCTTGAACAGAAACCGGTCGAGCTGCGCCTCGGGCAGCGGATAGGTCCCTTCCTGCTCGATCGGGTTCTGGGTGGCCATCACAAAGAAGGGCTTTTCGAGCTCGTACCGCACACCGGCGACGGTCACCGTCCCTTCCTGCATCGTTTCGAGCAGGGCCGATTGCGTCTTGGGCGTGGCGCGGTTGATTTCGTCCGCCAGGCAGATCTGCGTGAAGATCGGTCCCTTCTGGAATTCGAACACCCGCCGTCCTTCGGCGTTTTCGTTGATCATGTTCGTCCCGAGGATGTCCGAGGGCATCAGGTCGGGCGTGAACTGAATACGATTGAAATTCAGGTTCAGAGTCTCGGCGAGCGTACGGATGAGCATCGTCTTGCCGAGACCCGGCACGCCCTCGAGCAGGCAGTGGCCCCCGATAAACATGCTCGTGAGGACGCCGTGAACGATATCGTCGTGCCCCACAATGACCCGGCCGATCTGCTCCTTGACCGAAGTGTAGCGCTGCCGAAATTGCTCGGCCTGCTGCTGCATCGACTCGCCGATACTCATGGAGACTCCTCACAAGGGATGAAACACCGCAAAACCGGGATGGCGTACTGATTTGTCACAGGAAGCGACGCGCGCTGGTCCTCTGGCGTTCGTCCCCGGGCTTGCGAATTCTAGACGGGGCAAACCGCCATTCACCAGACGCCGGGAAAATTCAGACAAAACATCTTAAGCTCGGTCCGGGCAAAAGTCACGAGGCCCTGCAGGAACTTCGCGACCCCCCCTCCTGATCGTGCGCGGTCCCCATGGCAACGATCTCCACCTGGACTAGGCGCTTCTGCGCAGGGCCAGAATCGTCAGATCGTCTGGAGGGCTATCGCCGACATAATGCAGTTGCACTTCCCGGCCAATCGTGCGGACCATCTCTTGGATGGGTGATTTCACAAGACGCGCGATCAGCTGCATGAGTCGTTCGACCCCGAATTGCTGCCCACGGCGATCGAACGATTCCACGATCCCGTCGGTCGCCAGGAAGAACAAGTCTCCCGGGGCAAGCGTGATCGGGGGACCCTCGGGGTACTCAGCCTGCACCACCACTCCCAGCGGCAGCCCCGTGGAACTGGCCTCTTCAAACTGCCCCGTCGCCGCTCGATACACAAGCGCAGGCCCATGTCCGGCGTTGCTGTACTTGAGCGTATGGGATTCGGGTTCGAGCTTGGCCAGGCACATCGTGACGAACGACCCTTGCTCAAAGTCGTCGGCTAGCGCCAGCGCCAGCCGCTCGAGCAGCTCTTGCGGCGAACTCTGGTCGAGCAGCAGCGTCCGCAAGGCCGCTCGGACCGAAGCCATCAGGAGGCTCGGTCCGAGGCCATGGCCGCTCACGTCCGCTATCGTGAGGATCGATTCTCCCGAAGGGAGACTGATCACATCGCAGTAGTCGCCGCCGACCGCCTGATTCGGATACCACCAGGTAGCCACTTCATAGCCAGCGAGTGTCGGCAGGCGGCTCGGCATGAATCGCCGCTGCACTTCGCGGGCGACCTGCAGCGACGCTTCCAGTTCGCGTTGCTGCTGTAGCGATTCCACCAGCCGGGCCCGGTCGAGCGCGGCCGACGCGTGCGCGCTGAAGGCGAGCGCCAAGGCCTCATCGTCGCCGTCGAATGGGCCGCCAGAGTTGTTGAGCATTTCCAGGACGCCCAACAATCGACCGTCGCGGGCCGCAACCAGCGGCACCGCCAGCACTGTCTGCGTCTGATAGCCCGCGATCTTATCGTAGGCCGCATCCCACAGCGCATGCCGAGGCGCATCCGCGATGTTGGCCATTATTCGCTGCCGGGCCACATGCCCTGCGATGCCGCGATCGAGGGGAATGACGACTTCTTCGCTCGTGCCCGAGGTCGCAAACAGGACGCTCCGCTTCTCGTCGAATTGATACAGGATGGCTCGATCGCAATGCAGGGCCTTCGTGGCCTCCAAAGTGATCGTGTCGAGCACTTTGGCTGTGTCGATCTCCTGCGCCAGAAGCCGTGTCACCTCCAGCAGACGATTGAGCCCGGGAAGGCTTTGGCAGTAGCGTGGAGAGGAATCGTCGGGCATCGGACGTGGGGCGACGAAGAGTTGGAGTCAGAAGTGGGTTAAACGTCG
Source organism: Pirellulaceae bacterium (assembly GCA_025459145.1). Classification (GTDB taxonomy): domain Bacteria; phylum Planctomycetota; class Planctomycetia; order Pirellulales; family Pirellulaceae; genus CAYLLN01. The sequence goes on from JALORD010000036.1 coordinate 16,139, forward strand.
GAGCTTCGCTCAGTCTATGTCTTGGCCCAGGCGGTGGGCAATCCACTCGTTCGATACAAAGCGCCGCAGCAGCCCCTTCATCGAGGTGCGGAGCGTTGGCTCAATCGCCGGATCGATGGATCGAATCGGCTGGCTCTGCTCAAGCTCGCGCAGTCCCGTCCAACTAAGCCACAGCGGCCAGTGGTTGGTGTCCACCACGGCATTCACCCGCTCTTGCAGTCGCAGCGCCCACAACAGGCCAAATAAATTCCGGAAGTCGAGCCACAGCCGATCGTAGGCATTCGCCGCGGCTTGGGCCGGGGTTCCCGCCACACGCCCTGCCCACACGGCACCGGTGGCCAGGCACAACGCCGCGAGGTACTGTTCGCGAAAGAGCGTTTGCCGCACGAGCGGCAGATGCTCCGAGAGGGCGAGGAACTGCGCCGCAGCCAGGAGCAGCGCGGCTGTCCATTGCCGCGTGGGGACGTAGTTGACGGGCCCCAGCAGCAGCAGAACCCACAGAAACCACCGCCGCGCGTCGCCGAGCGCCAGCCGATCCCCCCGCTGCAAGAAAAACGCCTCCGCGGCCGGGAGCATCACAACGGCCCAAAACGCCAGCACCACAAACGTCCACGCCTGGTGCTGCGGCCGCTTTGCGCCGAGTACGGCAACGACGGGGCAGAACGACAGACCGGCAGCCGCCAGACGGGACGGCGCAAGCCAGCTTGAGCTAGGCGAGCCCAGGGCCGCTGCCGCCTCGACCGCCCCCCAGGCGACCGCCGCGGCGACCATCCACCCCCAAGCGGGGAGTAGCGTTGTTTCGCGTAGGGTCCTACGAACGAAGACGAGCCGCCCGAGCGCCAGTCCCCCTGCACAGATTGCCAAGGCGGCTCGAATCGTTGCGGCAACTTCCAAGACTCGCTCCTCTAGGACCGATATAACGCGCACCAGCCGCAATTATTCCAGCGGCCCACGGTGCCTCCCGCCCGCGTGTCGAGAACAGAAGACAGCGGCCGGAGGTTTCGATCATAGCGGGACAAACCCTGGTCGCCACCCGCTCGCCGCCTTCCGCTCACGTTTCTCGGTACCGGGAAGTTTGCCTGTTGTGACGGGGATGCGGGAGGTACCAAGGGTCGATGTTGCAAAAAATCAACACGCTCGGTTGCCGGAGGGGTTTCGTGGGGCATGCTTGCTTGGGCCCGCTTGCGCGGACTGTCGCCCCGGCGGAATGCTCCCCGTCTGCGGCCTGACCGTGAGAAGGTGGACAAGCGAAGTGGCCTACTCGCAGGAGAGATCAGGAGGATTGCACATGAAGTGGACTTTGGGGGTGGCGGCGGCGGTGCTGGCTTTGGCCGGCTCTTTGCACGCTGCGGAAGTGTACCCGGAAGCGTACCGTGCCTCGCCCGCCCCGCGCGGCCCGCTCAATGCGGCCGCCAACTGGTGGGCCAAGTTCGGTGAACCCGTCAATCAGGAAGAGATCGCGGCGGCTCCGGCCGAAGCGCTCATCCAACCGGTCGGACATCACGGCTATGGATACGTCTATGGGCCGGGATCGTGCGACTACACGCCTCCCTGCACGGGGTGGCAGTGGAACGACTATAACCCAATGCCGTGGCGCTGCTATCCGCACTACTTGCGGAAACAGCATCGCTGGGGCAAGGGAGGCTGCGACACGTGCGATACGTGCAATGCCTGCGACACCTGCGGCCACAAGCACGGCTGGCTGCATGCCATGTTCCACAAGCATCGCGGCTGCGGCTGTGACGCGGTGGTCGATTGTGGCGCGAAAGTGCCCGACTGTGCCGCCCCGACATGCGCTGCTCCCAGCTGTGCTGCGGTCCCGACCTGCGAAGCCGCTCCGGCTTGCGGGTGCGATGCTGAGCCGGCCTGCCGCAAAAAGCTTTTCCATTGCCATTGGCACTGGAAGGGACTTGGCTTCTGGAACAAGCACTGTGGCTGCGACACCTGCGCTCCGGCCTGCGGCTGTGACGGCCCAGTGATGGAGATGCCCAAGGGGGAAATGGCGCCAATGCCGATGCCCGTTCCCGAAGAATCGACGAAGGCCGCCATGTACAGTGGCAACACGCACAGCGAAAACTCGCTCGTGTGGCCCTTCAGTCCGGTTCGCTAACGGCTGGATGTTCGATTGAGCGACGCCCGTCCAAGGCGGTGCCCCTCCGAGGGCGCCGCCTTGTTTTTTTCTTGATCGCAGCGGTGACGCCCGCGGCTGCACCCGCGGCGGCTGCGACGGACGTGTCCCATCCACGGATAGACCTGCGGGCTGCCAAGAAACAAATGTGGGCGCTGCGACCAGGGGGGGCTTGGCCGCAACGCCCACTCAGTGATTCCCTGGCGCCGGAGCGGTGGTTTAGGCCGCTCCGGCGCGCAGTAAAAAAGTTTCACCGGGAAGCACCCGAGCCGGCAACTGACCCAGAAGTTGCCGACACGAGCTCAATTGCTTCGACCCAGGAGGGAGGGTAGCGGCAGGTTCCCGCAAACTTGCCGCCGCCGGTGAAACTCCTCAAGTGTTCGGGGTTTGGGTTCGTTTTGCTGCGGGATTGACCGATGGCCGGGACGCTGTCTTGCTCGCGTTGCTGGACATGCGTTGCCCGAAGGTGGGCGGAGTAATATCAGGGGCCCCTGGGCTGCACAATTGCAAAACTTTCAATTCTGAAAAATTCCGCGCCGCATGGCGGCCCGCCGAACTGTCGGCGAGCCCCGTTCCGGGGGCCATAGCCGTGTGTTGAATGCACCAGACACGTAGGGGCGGATGCTGATTCCTTGACCTGGCAGGCGGATGCGTAGAATTCAGCAATCGCTGGGGTCGGCCGTCTCAGGCCATCGATCCCCGCGACTCGCCTCTGACCAGAGAGTTTGGCCCATGTCGCACCTGCAAACCGTCTCGCACCCGAGTCCCGAGCACGATCCCCCTGCGAACGCCACGCCCAGCAGCGAGCAGGCCTTGCGTCCGGCGGATGCCGATCTGCTCGACGCCTATTCACAGGCGGTGATCGGCGTCGTCCGGCAAGTTGGCCCGGCGGTCATCTCCGTGACCGGACGGCCCGAAGAGCGGCCTCAGGGGCTCGGTTCGGGCTTTCTCATTTCGGCGGACGGTCTGGCAATTACCAATAGCCATGTGGTTCACGGCCGCCGCCGGTTGCGAACCGAAACCCAGGACGGTGACCTGCTTGAGGCCGAGGTCGTGGGCGATGATCCCGCGACCGATCTGGCATTGCTCAAACTGGCGGCCCGCGATCTACCCACGGTCGAATTGGGCGATTCCGCCGCATTGCAAGCGGGACAACTAGTGATCGCCCTCGGACATCCACTCGGATTTCACTCTACGGTGTCGACTGGAGTCGTCTCGGCCCTGGGACGTGCCATGCGAAGCCAACAAGGCCGGCTGATCGAAAGCGTCGTCCAGCACACCGCGCCGCTAAACCCCGGCAACAGTGGCGGTCCGCTCCTCGACAGCCGGGGGCGCGTCGTGGGAATCAACACGGCGATCATCGCTCTGGCGCAAGGCATCGGTTTTGCGGTTCCTGCGAACACCGGTTGTCGCTCGGAATTACCGCGGCCGTCGTCGATTTGCCGCGGCGGCTCGTGCGCGAACTCGACTTGCTCTCGGATCAGGCGGTCCTGGTGAGCGACCTGGTCGCTGGCGGTGCGGCCGAGCGAGCTGGCATTCTGCCGGATGATCTGGTCGTCATGGCGGCAGGACGGATCATCGCCGGCACGGACGATTTGCATCGAGTCCTGGCGAGTTTGCCGATGGGGAGCGACGTCGTTCTGCTGATCGTCCGCAGCGGCCAGATGCGCGAAGTAACCGTCCGACCACAGGTATAATTGGCCGTGGCCCGCTCGCTCCGCTAGCGGAAACTAGCCATTCGTCAAACCCTCGGTGTTCGAACCATCGATCGATGTCAGCCAGGCCCGCGATTACCGATTCTCCCTGGTTTTGGGCGTACCTGTTCGGTATCGCGGCGCTCGTGGCCCTGGCGCTGGCCGGCCCGAAGTACGGTCCGCGGCAAGCGCAGATCGAGCGCGAATACCAGGGCCGCACGCGGGCGGCTCAGAACCTGAATGGCGTCGATCCCGACCTCGAAATGTCGACAGCCGAGCGGACGCTCGTCACATTGCGACCGCTGTTTATGATCCTGGCCGCCGTGACGATGGTTGGCTGGGGACTATTCTGGTGGCAGTGGCGCTCTCAGGCAGCGACTGTGGCAAGCACCGACCAGCCTCCGGCCAACCCGATCCGGGAACCGTGACGCGTGGATCGCCATGCGTTAGGATCAGGCGGCGCCCCTCGTGCGGCCAGATGCAGTCGTCGCTCCGCTTCCCTGCAACCTATCGGCTACCTCTCCCCATGACGTGGATCTTCGACCAGCCGCTGTACATTGTCATTCTGGGAATCGTGCTGGGAGTGTTCGTCGGCGCCGTTTGGACGATGACCGGACGGAAGGAGGCACTGTTTGCGCTCGCGGGGGTCGTCGTGGCGACGCTGGTCATGCTCGTCGTCGAGCGGCTGGTGGTGACGGACGCGGAAGAAATCCACCGGACGCTGGCCGAGATTGCCCGCAAGGTGAAGGCAAACGACATGGACGCCCTCGTCCGCCACATTGCCAAGTCGAATCCGGGGTTGATCGATCAGGCCCGCGCCGAAATGCCCAACTATAAATTCACCGACTGCCGCGTGTCGAAGGTCCACGAGATCGACGTCGACAGCAGTGCCGAACCTCGCTCGGCGCGAGTCGAGTTCAATGTGACCGTCGACGGAACCTTCAGCTATCAGGGGACGGAGCTAAGCGGCCGTTTCGCCCGCTGGGTTCAGCTGCAACTGGTTCGCGAGGCGGACGGCCAGTGGCGGGTCGAGAACTACCGGCATGCCGATCCGACGAGCTTCATGATGCAGACGCCGTCGGAGAGCTACGAGGCGAATTACTGAGTTTCCACGGAGACTCCCCGCGGGAGCAAGTACGGAACAGCGCCAGCCGCTCGCATCCCGCCCCCCTATCCGCTATCTTCCGCAGGGGAAGCATGACAAGCGGTAAAAACTGCCGATGCGCACGAAAAGCGAGGCCGCCGGCCTGGCTGGGCAGCGAACAAACGATCTTGAGGCTGGGCGATGAATTGGGGCCGATCGGCGGGAATGGCGTGGTGGTCGGCGACGACAATCTTCGTCAGCGCGTTCTTGCTATTTCAGGTTCAGCCGGTCATCAGCAAGACGATTCTCCCCTGGTTCGGCGGCAGCCCGGCCGTCTGGACGACGGCGCTCCTCTTTTTTCAGACGATGCTCCTGGCGGGCTATGCCTACGCCCATGTGCTGATTCGCTATGTGCCGCTCGCCCGGCAGCCCCTGGTACATGTAACACTGCTGTTGCTCGCCCTGCTTACGCTGCCGATCACGCCGGGCGACTTTTGGAAGCCGGCCGATGGCAGCTATCCGGCGGGGCGCATTCTGCTGCTCTTGCTCGCGAAGGTCGGACCGACGTACTTCCTGCTCGCGTCGACCGGGCCGCTCATTCAGGCGTGGTTCGCCGAAGCCTATCCCGGGCGCTCCCCCTATCGGCTGTACGCACTGTCCAACTTCGGCTCGCTCCTGGCGCTGCTCAGTTATCCGTTCGCGATCGAACTGTGGCTCAATGTCCAGACTCAAGGAACGCTCTGGTCGCTGGGTTTTGTCGTATTCGGCATCCTGATCGGCATCATGTCGCTCGGAGTCTGGCGATTGGCGGCCGAACAGCGCGAACTGGCGGCCAAGGTCGGCAGCTTGCCCGATTCGATTCGCCCCGCGTTTGAGCCAACCAGGGAAGAACAAAAGCAGCCGCCGCCGTCGGTGGTGGCGTGCGCGGGCTGGATTTTGCTCGCCGCCCTGGGAACCACGGCCCTCTGTGCGTTTACCAACCACGTCTGCCAGGACATTTCCGTCGACCCGATCATGTGGGTCGTCCCGCTCAGCCTCTACCTGATCTCGCTGATCATCTGTTTCGACAGCCCGCGGTGGTACAGCCGGCGGTTCTGGGGCCCGCTGGCGATACTGGGGATTGGCTATCTGTTTCTGATCTCGCATCCAGAGAGTTTCGATAACGGCGTTGACCGGGTCGCCGAGACGCGCGGCCTCGGATTCCTCAAAGCAACGCTCGAAAAAGTGCGCGCTGAGACAATTCTGGACGGAATCTTTGGCAGCATCAGCTGGCTGGCAACTCAACTCGACAAACCGCTGCAGGCGGTCTTCAACCCGGACTCTCGCCTGGCCTTCAACTTCCGCGCTTCCGACTGGGACGACAATCTGGTGGTCCAGGGCGTCACGTACGTCGCGGTCCTGTTCCTCATCTGCATGGTGGCGCACGGCGAACTGGCCCGCTCCAAGCCGGCGCCCAAGCACCTGACGATGTACTTCCTGATGATCTCGGCCGGCGGGGCGCTGGGTGGACTTTTTGTGGCGATCGTCTGCCCGCTTCTCTTTCGCACGTACTTCGAGTTGCCCATCGCCATCGTCGCGGGTCTCGCCGTGGCGTGGCTGGCCTTGGCCAAGGACGGGATGGACACCTGGATGAAGGACCGCAGTTTCCTGCAATGGTTCGGTTCGTTTGTCGCGGTCGGTTCGACGCTGATGGTCGCCATCGGGATGTACGAGGAAATCCCGCCCGGGACGATCGTCGAGCGGAACTTCTACGGCACGCTGTCGGTCGTCAAACAGTTCCAGTCGAACCCGGAATACGCTGGCTACGCCCTGCATCACGGCCGGATTCTGCACGGATTTCAGTATCGGCTGCCGATCCAGGTCGGAGACACCGTCCTCGACCGGGGTGCGTCGGCAGAGAGTCCTCCAAAGTACGAGGCGACCGCCGTCGACGGAGACACAGTGACGCTGCGCGACGATCAAGGAAACGAGTTTGAGCGCCGACTCGACGACTGGTCGCTGGAGGTGGAGGGCAATCCCGAGCATCACCGCCAGCGGGAAGCCATCACCTACTACATTCCCGATAGCGGCGTGGGCCTCGCCGCGATGCAGTATCCGCGAACCCCCGGCGAAGGGATGAAGGTAGCGGTCATCGGCCTCGGAACCGGGACAATGGCTGCCCATGGTCAGGCGGGCGACTCGTACCGCTTCTACGACATTGATCCCAAGGTCGTGGCGATGTCGGACAAGTACTTTACCTACCGATCGCTTTCGCCGGCTAAATCGGAGACCGTCCTGGGCGACGCCCGGATCCAGATGGAACGCGAAGCACCGCAAGGATACGACCTGATCGTCCTCGACGCTTTCACGGGAGACGCGATTCCGGGGCATCTACTAACGGTCGAAGCCTTTGCCCAGTACATCAAGCACTTGAAGCAGGACGCCGCCGGCAACCCGACGGGGATCATCGCCGTCCACATCAGCAATCGCTATCTGGATCTGGAGCCGGTCGTCGCGGCGCTCGCCCGGCACTACGACCTCCCGGCCAAGAAGTTCACGATCGAGGAAGACGAAAACTACGACACGGCCTCCGACTGGATTCTGGTCACGCGGAATGAAAAATTCTGGCGCAACCCGCAGGTCGCCGTCTCGGCTCTGCCCCTCGCCGTCCCGCGCGCTAAGGAACTTCTCTGGACCGATCAGCGAAGCAGCCTGCTGCCGATTTTGAAGTAGTGATCCGATGCCCGACGTGACCCGCATTCTCACCGCGGCCCAGGCGGGCGATCCCC
>JALORD010000695.1 GCA_025459145.1 Pirellulaceae bacterium
GCGTACTATCCCGACAGCCTGCCGGCGGTCGTCGATATTGGCCCCGGCTCGCCGACCGGCGTGACGTTCGGCTACGGCGCGAAGTTCCCCGCCAAGTATCAGGACGCGTTTTTCATCTGCGACTGGAGCTACGGCAAGCTGTACGCGGTGCATCTGGAGCCGGCCGGGGCGGCATACCAGGCGACGGTCGAGGAGTTCGTCTCGGGAACGCCGCTGCCGCTGACCGATGTGGTCGTCCGGCCTGAGGACGGCGCGCTGTACTTCACGATCGGCGGCCGCAACACGCAGTCGGGGCTTTATCGTGTGATCTACAAGGGCTCGGAATCGACCGCCGCGGCTCCCGCGCCGCAGCCGACGAAGGAAATGGCAACTCGCCGGGCTCTGGAAGCCCTGCACACGCCAACCGCTCCGCTGGCCCAGGTTCTGGAAACGGCCTGGCCGCAGCTCGCTGCGCCCGACCGATACCTGCGGTATGCGGCCCGCGTGGCGCTGGAGCATCAGGATCCGAAGGCGTGGCGCGAAAAGGCCCTGGCCGAGACGGAGCCGACGGCGCTCGTTAATGCCTTGCTCGGGCAGGTGCGCGCGAGTGCCGCCGATCCCGAGCATCCGCGGCCGGGGACCGAAAATGCCCAGGGACTGACGAAAGAGGCGGTCCTCGCCGCGCTCGGCCGGCTCGACTGGGCCAAGCTCACGAGCGAGCAGCGCCTCGACGCGCTCCGCGTGTATCACGTTCTCTTTAATCGGATGGGGCAGCCGAGCGATGCCGAGCGGCAGACGGTCCTGGCGCAGCTCGATCGTCATTTTCCCGCTCGCGATCAACGGGTGAATGCCGAGCTCGCGCAGCTGCTGGTCTTCCTCGAAGCGCCGCAAGTGGCCGCGCGGACGATGCAGCTTTTGGCCACGGCTCCCACGCAGGAAGAGCAGATCGAATACGCCCGATCGCTGCGGGTGCTCAAGAGCGGCTGGACGCCGGCCGACCGCGAGGCGTATTTCCGCTGGTTCCTGAAAGCGGCCAACTACAAGGGTGGCAACAGCCTCAATGGCTTCTTCAAGCGGATGAAGAGCGACGCGGTCGCCACGCTGTCGGACGCCGAGAAGGAGCACCTCAAGGCGATCCTGGAAGCGACTCCCGAGGTGCAGGCCGTCGCGGTCGCGCCGCCGCGGCCGTTTGTGAAGAAGTGGACGCTCGAAGAGCTCGTGCCGATGGTCGACGGCCTCAAGGGGCGCGACTATGACCGGGGCCGGACGCTCTTCGGCGCGGCGAATTGCTTTGCCTGCCACCGGTTTGCCGGCGAAGGGGGCAACAACGGACCCGATCTGACGGGCCTCGCCGGCCGGTTCAGCGCGAAGGATCTGCTCGAATCGGTCGTCGATCCGAGCAAGACGGTGAGCGACCAGTACGCCGCGGTCGTGATCCGCACGCACGACGGCCAGACCGTCACGGGGCGAATTGTGAACCTCAACGGCGACAATCTGCAGATCAACACCGACATGCTCAATCCGGGCGGAACCGTCGCGGTGAAGCGGCAGGACATCGACGTGATGCAGCCGTCGACGCTGTCGATGATGCCCAACGGCCTGCTCGATACGCTCAGCGAAGAGGAAGTGAAAGACCTCCTGGCGTTCCTCCTCTCCCGCGGCGACCGGAGCCACGCGATGTTTGCGCAGAGAGGGGAGTAGGAGCGAAAACGCTCATGGCCAAGTGTTTCGAGACTGGGACATTCGAGATTTGAGTTTGTTTCGAATTTAGGATTTCGTGCCTTGACTGGCGCTATTCATCCGCCGACCAACCGAGCGTCCGCTGCACCGCCTTGTGCCACTTGCGGCACAGGGCTTCGCGGCGCTCGGCGGGCATCTGGGGCGTGAACTCGCGGTCGAGGGCCCAGTTTCGCGCGACGTCGGCCAGGTCTTTCCAGTAGCCAACGGCGAGTCCCGCCAGGTACGCCGCGCCGAGCGCGGTCGTCTCGGCCACGACCGGCCGGCGGACCGTGGCGCTCAAGATATCGGCCTGAAACTGCATCAGGTCGTCGTTCACCGCGGCGCCGCCGTCGACCTTCAGCACGGCCAGCGGCAGCCCCGCATCGGCCCGCATCGCTTCCAGAAGATCGCGCGACTGGAAGGCCATCGATTCAACGGCTGCCCGGGCGATGTGCCCCGCGGTCGTCCCCCGCGTGATGCCGAACATGGCCCCGCGGGCGTACGGATCCCAGTGCGGAGCGCCGTGGCCGACGAACGCCGGCACGACGACCACGCCGCCGTTGTCCGGCACGCTGGCGGCCAGCGTCATCACTTCGCCCGATGTCTTGATGAGCCCCAGACCGTCCCGGAGCCATTGCACGACCGCGCCGCCGATGAAGACCGAGCCCTCGAGGCAATACGTCGTTTTCCCATCGATCTGCCAGCCGACGGTCGTGAGCAGGCTGTGCTGCGACGCTCGCGGCCGCTCGCCAATATTGAGCAGCATGAAACAGCCAGTGCCGTAGGTATTCTTCGCCTCGCCGGGCGAGAAGCAGGCTTGGCCGAATGTCGCCGCCTGCTGGTCGCCGGCGATGCCCGCAATCGGCAGCTTCGTCCCGAGAAGACTTTCGTCACATTCAGCCGCGATGCCGCTCGAGGGGACCACCTCGGGGAGCATCGCCCGCGGCACGCCCAGAATCTTGAGCAGTTCGTCGTCCCAGGCGAGCGTGTGAATGTTAAAGAGCAGCGTCCGGCTGGCGTTGCTCACATCGGTGACATGCCGCTTGCCGCCGGAGAGCCGCCAGATCAGGTACGAATCGACCGTGCCGAACAGGACCTCGCCCCGCTCGGCCCGCGCGCGTAGGCCGCTGACCGAATCGAGCAGGTGGCGAATCTTCGTCCCGGAAAAATACGGGTCAATCATCAGGCCCGTTTTCTCGCGAAACGTCGGATCATGCCCCTCGGCT
>JALORD010000037.1 GCA_025459145.1 Pirellulaceae bacterium
GCGCCAGCACGTCCTGCGACAGAGGTTTCTCCCGTCGATGGTCGTCACTCCCGATTTGCCCCCCGCTCGCAGCGGGGGACTGGCCGGACGTCCTGCGGTCACGGCGGCCAAATTGCCGGGCGTTTTTCTGGCGGGAGATTGGGTCGGCTCGCGAGGACAACTTGCCGATGCGGCGGCGGCCAGCGCCGAGGAAGCCGCCGAGCACGCCCTTCAGTATCTTCGTTCCACTCTGCCGGCAGCGCCTGTCCATGCCTGATCTTGTCGCCGACTTTGAAGCGCAGCGAGGATATCTGCTCAGTCTCGCTTACCGGATGCTCGGAACCCAAACCGATGCCGAGGACGTCGTACAGGAGGCCTTCCTCCGGTGGCGTAGTGCCGACCGCGCACAGGTGCAGTCCCCCCGAGCATTTCTGTCGACTACGGTCACTCGGCTGTGCATCGATCGCCGGCGGGAAATCGAAGCTCGCAAAGAATCGTACGTCGGACCCTGGCTGCCGGAGCCGATCGTGGAGTTCGTCCCGCCGAGCCTTTCACGTCCCGAAACGTCTGAGTCGGTGTCGCTCGCGCTCCTGCACGTCCTCGAGTCGCTCTCGCCCGCCGAGCGGGCGGCGTATCTCTTGCGGGTGATGTTCGATTACGAGTACGCCGAAATCGCTGCCGTCTTGGATAAGTCGGAGCCGACATGCCGACAGCTCGTCAGCCGAGCCCAGGCACACGTGCAGGCCGAACGGCCGCGGTTCGAAGCGTCGGCCGACGAAGTGCAACGGATAACCGATCAGTTCCTGCATGCCTGTGCCACGGGCGATCTCGACGGGCTCGTCCAACTGCTGCACGACGACGCCGTGATGCTGAGCGACGGCGGTGGCAAAGTGGCTGCGGCCCGCGTGCCGCTCGCGGGCGCGGACCGGATCAGCCGCTTCTTCGTGGGACTATTCAAAAAGGCCCTGCCCCACTGGACGATCGGCGAGTGCCGCGTGAACGGCGCACCGGGCCGCGCCGTCTATCTTGGCAACAAACTCGACACTGTGATGGTCGTCGACGTCGCCGTTGGCCGCATCCAACGGCTGTACCTGGTTCGCAATCCGGACAAGCTGGCGCGGGCTGTGGGGGACGCCATCAAAGTCGAAAGTCCAGGCCAGTGAGCGTACCGGTGCCGGTGTTGAACTTGTCAACCTCGATCCCCAGCCTCTGGAGCATACTGACGTAGAGATTGCACAGCGGCGGTGGGTTCTGCGGATCGAATGCCAAGTGTTGGCCATGCCGGAAGCCGCCTCCTGCGACCAGAAGCGGCAGATTCTTGTTCGAGTGGCTGCTGGCGTCTCCCAGATTGCTCCCCAGATAGACCATGGTCCGCTCGAGCAAGCTTTCGCCGTTTTCCTGTGACTGCTTCAGCTTGCTGACGAGTTCTCGCAGGACCTTCAGGCACTCCACTTCGATAAGTTGGAGCTGAGCAAGCTTCCCGGGATCTTTGCCGTGATGCGACAAGTCATGATGTCCCTGGGTCACGCCCGGAATGGGCGGCGCACTTGTCGCGCCGGCCAGCATGATTGTGATCAAACGCGTTGAATCGGTTTGAATGGCCAGATGCGCGAGATCGAACAGCAGCCGCGTTCGGCCGATCAAGTCGCTGCGATTGGTAATATCCTGGGGAGGCTCGACACTCACCTTCGGCTTGGGCGTCCGAACCCATTTCTCGTCGGCGACGAGGCGCTGCTCCAGTTCGCGGATACTGGTGAGATACTCCACGAGCTTTTCGCGATCGTCAGCGCCGAGCTTGGACTCCAGCGACCTTGCCTGACCGCGCACGTCATCAAGAATGCTGCGGCCTTCGGCCAGATTCTGCAATTGGGCCCGAACTTCGTCGTCCTGTCCCTCCAGAAACATTTCGGCGAATAGCCGCGATGGCGAGTTGTGCGCCGGGATCCGCGCGCCGGTCCGGGTCCACGAAAGTCCCAGCCCTTCTCCGGAGAGGGCCAGGCAGGGAAAGCGCGTCTTGGCGCCGATGTGGGCGGCAGCGAACTGATCGACCGAGATGCCGTTGCGGATGCCCGGCTGGCCTGCTCCCGGGATGCCGGTCAGAAAGCCATCGATCGCCTGATGACCGCCGTTGATCCCCGCGAGCCCCGAGATCACTGTGAAATCGTCACGGTACTCGCTCAGCAGTTCGAGGTACGGCGACAGCTCATAGCTCCTGCCCGTCGCGGTGGGAATGAAACTTCCGGGATAGAATCCCAGCGGGGCACAGATGCAAATCATTCGTCGCGGCGGATCGGCAGCGGCGCCGCGCGCCATCCTCGGGACGAATGCGTCGAGCCACGGAAGGGCCAGCGAGACGCCAGCGGCACGGAGGAAGCGACGTCGGGAGGTTGCCATGAGATTCACACCTTCTTGATCGTCCTAACACATCGACTTGCCAGCGGCATTCTCCGGGGAGATTGCCGCGTTCTGTTTTTGTCGGTTACTTGTTACGGAACACTTCGCTCTGCACCACTTCATGCACGAGCGAGCGAAAGCCGTAGTCCTTGCCTCGGACCTTGTCGACGATCGCCTCGACTTGCGGCCGGTTAGCGGCTGTCGGGGGCGTGCCGGTTGCGTAGTGGAGCAACTTTTCGGCCATCGCGCGGGCCAGTTGATCCTTATCGGACAGCAGCAAATTCTTGAATTCGTCGATGCTTTGAAATCGCCGACCATCGGGCAGAACATCCCCGGCGTCCACGACTGGGCCGTGTTTATATCGCATCCGCATCCCATTCACCGTCACCGGCTCTCCGCTGCCGATGCTGCGGTAATGGTCCCGCCAGCCGCCAATGACGTCGAAGTTTTCGAGCGCGAATCCCGGTGGATCGATCGACACATGGCACACCGCGCAGGATTCTACCTGCCGGTGCTTGGCCAACTGATTGCGGATCGTCGTCGCGCCGCGGATGTCGGGCTCGACGGCTTCCACGTTGGCAGGAGGCCTGGGTGGCGGAGTCCCGAGGATACGGTCGAGGACCCAGGCCCCGCGTACGATCGGCGAGGTGGTCGTGCCGTTGGCAGTCACTTTCAGGATGGCGGCCATCGTCATGACCCCGCCGCGGTGACTATCGGCCGGCAGCGAGACTTTGCGGAATTCGAGTCCTTCGACCCCCGGAATGCCGTAATGCTTGGCCAGGCGTTCGTTGACGATGCTAAAGTCGGCAGACACGAAGTTGGCCAGGCTTAGGTCGTCCTGCAGCACCTCCGCGAAGAACAGATACACCTCCTTGATCATCGCCGATCGGAGGATGTCGTCGTACTCCGGATAAAGCTGACGGTCGGGCAGAGTTGCGTCGATACTGCGAAGCCCGAGCCACTGGCCGGCGAAGTTTTCGGTGAACGCGCTTGCTTTGGGATCGCGCAACATCCGCTCCACTTGCTCGCGCAGCGTCATTGGCTCGCTGAGCTTCCCCTCTTCCGCCAGTTGGAGCAGTTCTTCGTCGGGCATCGAACTCCACAGAAAATACGACAGGCGACTGGCCAGCGCGAATTCATCGAGCGCGGCCGGTCGCAATTGATTGTCTGGCGCTGCGGAACTGTCAGGAGAACGAATCGTCTCGCGGAGAAAAAGAAAGTCGGGCGAAATGAGCACCGCTTTCAGTCCCGTGCGCACGGCTCGCTCGAACGAGTATCCCTCTTCCAACTTGGCTTGCACGCGGCTGAGAAAGGGTTGGATGTCCTCCGCCGTCACCGACCGCCGGAAGGCCCGCCGCGTAAACCGGCGGAGGATCGCCTCGGCATCGGCTAGTGGCTGCTGGGAAACCACCTCGCGACGATCGGAATTGTCGGGGCTGGGCGCCTGAGGCAGGTCTCCGAATAGCAATCGATAACTCGGCGGCGGCCAGGAATCCAGGAGCGGCCCCTCCATTTCGACCCACTGCACGACCAGGCCCGGCCCTTGGTAGTTCGCCGCCCCTCCCAGGCGCTCGAGATCGCGCGGTCTCGTTTCCGTGTCAACGAGCAGCCGAATATTTCGCCCCGCCTCCATCTGCTCGACGAACTCGATGACGGTCGGCTTGTCGGCTGGCTTTGGGGGAGGGACGTCGAAGTGCCCGATCAGGTAAGGTGGGTCACCCAAGTTGTTCGTTCCGCCGTTCACATGAAAGATGACCGGCTTTTCGCTTTGATAAGCATAGGCCGAAATGCGGAAGCGATACTTGCCCCGATGACGGGTCTGAAAATTCCAGAACACGATCTGAATATTCGACGCCAGATCGGAGGCGAATATCGCGACGCCGTCGTCCACGTGGCGGTAAACGTTGTGCCGCCGCGTAACGGACTCATCTCTGGGGTCAATGCGTCGTTTGACACGCGCGGGTCGGGGCCCGCCGGCGACAGCTTCGTCAAGTACTCGAGTTGCCGCCGCCAGGTAGCCATCCAGCTGGTACGACGACATGTGCAACGCCTCGGCGCTCGTATCAAAACCGCCAGGAACCGTGTCGTCAGGCAATAAGTCTTTCAGTTCCAGCTCGACTCCGAGCAGGTCGCGCACCGTATTCTGGTACTCGACCTGGTTCAGTCGACGCATGATCGCGCGCCCCTGGAGGGCATTGCGTGCCTTCTCGGCCGACACGACCTGACGGTCGATCCAAGCGATCAGCGTCTTCGCTTCCGCAGCGGCCGGACGGGGCTTTCCCTCCGGAGGCATCGTCCCCGCTTTAAGCTGTTGGGCGACGTTCAGCCACTCGTCGCGGTTGTCTTTCCTGGCAAAGTCCCGCGATAGATTTGCAACCCGAAAATCCCCTTTGGGCTTCGCGCCCGAGTGGCAGGTCTGACAGTATTGCTCGAAGAAATTTCCGCTCGGGTCGTCGGTTGGATTGGCTTCGGCGGCGGACGCCGGAGTCGCCAATCCGATCAGCACCAGGATGAACGCGAGTGTTCGGAGCATTGGGGTGCCAGTTATGCTCATCTGCCCCGGATGAAAACGCATCGCGAATTTCCGGCGGAATGGGAGTGATGATTTTGCAGTGGCCATTAATCTTACAGCCAATTCCGCTTGTCCGCGAAAGCACGATTACAAGAAAACGCAGACTGACAAGCTTCTCGCCGCGCTGGGCCGGGCCCAGGTTCTGGCGGCCTAACTTCACCTACCTCTCAACCGAAAATACAGCTTCTGCACCTCAGGCAAGCAGCAACGTCCCGTCGGCGAAGCGGTCGAGCACCGCGCCGCGGGGGATTTCGATTTGGCCAGCAGTTCGCGGATTCTCCGTGGGCTTGTGTCGGCGGCGTCGGCTTCGACGTCCTCGCGGGTGAGGCCGAAGCAGGGGCAGAGCGGAGCACTGGGATCTTTGGGATAAACCGGCGCGAGGAGTTGCTCGGCCAGAACGACCGCTTCCATCGCGTCGAAATAGGCGACCGGGCAACTGGGCGTCGGGCAGAAGCAGGCCGTCGCGGCCAGTCCCCGCAGCGGCCCTGGCTGTGCATGGGCCTCGATCGTTGCGCGCGGAACCTCCTCCCCTGCCCCGCCGCACTGCGGACACAGCATTTCAGTCGAATCCGGTTCGCGGACGAAGGCTTTGTTCATCAACTCCTCAAAATATCACGGCCGCGTTCGCGCGTGCCGCTAGCACGCGCCGCCGATTTGTCTTGACGCTACGGGGGGCAAATCGTACTGTTCGCCGCCCCTGGGAGTATCGCGCGCCGACGGGCCGGCCGCCACATTCTCCCGACAGGAGTCTACCAGGCATGATGCCGCACCCGTCCGAAGCTCCCGTTGATCGCCGATCGTTCCTGGCCACCAGCCTCGCTGGCAGCGTGGCCGCGTTCTCGGCCGGACTTTTCCCCGGCTGCACATCTCCGCTCATGCGCGGTCAAACGCCCGAGGAGGAGCTGCCGCGTGAAATTCAGGGCCCCGAAACGGTCGGCGACTATACGCGGCCCGTCGGGCTCAACTGGGTCACGCTGCAGTCGGTCGCCCTGGTCACCAATCTGGCGGGCACCGGCAGCGACCCACCGCCTGGCGAAGCCCGCCAGCGGCTGATTACCGAAATGATGACCCGCGAAGTGCGCAAGCCCGAGCAAGTGCTAGCGTCCCCCGCGACGAGCCTCGTGCTGTGTACCACCCGCCTTCCTCCCGGAGTGCGCAAGGGGGAGCGACTCGATATTCTGGTGCGCGTTCCCAGCCGGAGCGAATCGACCAGCCTCCGCGGCGGCTGGCTAATGCTCACCCGCATGCGGCAAATGCAGTTGGCCGGCGGCGCGATTCACACGGGCAATGTCGACGCCCTGGCCGAAGGAAACTTGCTGGTCGACGCGATCTTCGAGGGAAACTCCGACAAGATTCACGAGTTGCGGGCCCGCGTCCTCGGTGGCGGCGAGTCGATGATCAATCGGCCGCTGGGCCTCGCGATTGCCAAAGACGGCGCCTCAGTCCGCACCAGCACGCTGATTGGCAACGCGATCAATAACCGCTTCCACACGTTCGAAGCGGGAATCAAGAAGGGAGTCGCCGTACCGAAGCGCGACAATTTTGTCGATCTTACCGTCTCGCCGCGCTACAAGCACAATCTGGCCCGCTACCTGCGCGTCGTGCGAAATATCCGCGTTCGCGAAACGCCCGTCGCAAGGGTCGATCGACTGCAACTCCTGGGGAAGAAGCTCAAAGACCCGACCACGGCAGCCCAGGCCGCACTCGAACTGGAAGCGATCGGCAGCGAAGCGATCGGGCTGCTCAAGGAAGGGCTCGCGTCGAGCGATCCCGAAGTCAAGTTCTATGCTGCCGAGGCGCTAGCGTATCTCGATGATCCCGCAGGAGCGGCTCCGCTGGCCGACGCGGCCAAAGCCCACGCGGCGTTTCGCTGGCACGCGATTACCGCCCTGACGACCATCACCCATACCGAATCGCTCGATGCGCTCAACGACCTGTTGCATGTCGAGAGCGTCGAAACGCGGTACGGCGCGTTTCGGGCGATTCGGCTGCGGAATGCCAGCGATCCGGCCACGAAAGGCGAAGTGCTCGGCGAGCAGTTCCGCTACCACGTGATCCCCACGACCGGCGATCCGCTCGTGCATGTCACGCGGTCGCGGCTCCCCGAAGTTGTGATTTTTGGCCACGAGCAGCGAATCAACCCGGCCGAATTCCTGTTCGCCGGCCGCGAGATCATGATCACACCGATTGCCGATGGGAATCTAAAAATCGGCCGCTTTGCCCCGGGCCAGGACACAGTGTACGAATCCTCGCCACCGGTGCTCGACTCCGTCATTCGGGCGATCGTCAAAGTCGGCGGCGGCTATGCCGACGTGGTCCACTTCCTGCACGAAGCGCGAAAAGGGAACTGCCTGCAAGGACGCCTGGCCGTCGAGGCGCTGCCGCGGCCCAATCGCAAGTACTACCGCGAAGACGATCCCTTGCCCGAGCCGCCGACCGACGATCCGTCGGTCGAAGAGCTCGAGCAGTTGCCTGCGCCGCAGGTGCCTCAGGTCGCGGGCGATCCAGCTGCCGGCGATTCGTCTGCCACCGCAGGACAGCCCGGCACCACCGCCGAAGATGCCGGCCTGGCGGCAAGGCGGCCGGCGACTCCATCGCCGGAACTCTTTACCGATGGGCTCGAAACGGCTCGCAGCCGCGTCGATGCGGGAGAAACGGCGCAGTCGACTGCCGGCCAGACGTACGTGGCCCCCGAATATTCGCAGCCCAAGCCAGGAGTTCTTGATAAACTGAATCCGTTCAGCCGACCGACGCCGCCGTCGTCGCCCAGCCCGTAGCTCCGCTACGGGACGTACGAGCCGCCGGTTCCGGTACACCCACGTGCCAGCGCTTCGTAAATGCTGGAATGACCGTTTGTAGTTCAGCCTTCTCGGGACATACGGACGGGCCGGGAGGCCCGTCCTACACGTCGGTTCCAGCCGCCAGACTTTCCGCCAGCCGTCATGCTCAAAGCGCTCGAACTTCACGGCTTCAAAAGCTTCGCCGATCGGGCGCGTTTTGAGTTTCCCGAGGGAATCACGGTCGTGGTCGGCCCGAACGGCTCGGGCAAAAGCAACATCGTCGACGGCATCAAGTGGGTCCTCGGCGAGCAATCCGCCAAGAGCCTCCGCGGCAAGGAGATGTCGGACGTCATCTTCAAGGGCTCGGGCAACAGCGGCCGCAAGCCGATGAACTCGGCCGAGGCGACGCTGGTGTTCGACAATGCCGACCGCCGCCTCCCCCTCGATGCCCCGGAGGTGCACATCACCCGCCGCGTCTTTCGCAGCGGCGAGGGGGAGTACCTGATCAATCGCCAGCCCGCCCGGCTGAAGGACATTCGCGATCTGTTCCGCGGCACCGGCGTGGGCGTCGACGCCTACAGCCTGATCGAGCAGGGCAAGGTCGACCGGCTGCTCCAAGCGTCGCCCAAAGACCGGCGTGCGATGTTCGAGGAAGCGGCCGGCATCAGCCGCTTCAAGGCCAAGAAGGTCGAGGCCCAGCGGCGGCTCGAGCGTGTCGAGCAGAACTTGCTCCGCCTGTCGGACATTGTCGAAGAGGTCGAAAACCGACTGAAGACCGTCCGGGCCCAAGCCGGTAAAGCCCGCCGCTACCGCGAATACAGCGAACGGCTGCAGCAGCTCCGCACGCAGATCGCCCGCGTGGATTGGGATCGGCTGAGCGAGGAACTGGCCGGTTTCGAGACCAAGCTGGCCGCGGCGCTCGAGGAGATCCAAACGGCCGACGCCGAGGCGCAGCGCCTCGAAGCCCAGCTGCTCGAACACGAAACGGCGATGACGACAGTCGCCGAAGAGTTGCGCAATCTCGAAAACCAAATCTCCCAGGCCCGGGAGCGACGTACCCAGCAGCAGGCGACAATCGACCACGAGCGGGAACGGGCCGAGGAATTGGCGAACTCGGCAGCGCATCACCGGCAGAATCTGCTCGCGATGAGCGACAAGGCGGGAGACGCGCGGGCCCGTCTGCAAGCGACCGAGCGAGAAGTCGCCGCCGCCGAAGAAGCCTTGGCCGCGAAGGTCCAGGAACTGGCCCAGTGCGAACAGCAGTCGCAGGCGATCTCCGCCCGGTATCAGGAATCGCGCCGGGCAGCCGATGAGCGGCGGGGGGAATACGTCGCCAAGCTGCAGGCGGCGGCGGCTTTGGCCAGCCAGGTTGAAGCGGCCGAGTCGCAGCTCGCCACCGTCCAGCAATCGGTCCTGGGCATGCAGGGGCAACTTGCCGAGTTGGCGACAAGCGAGGAGGAAATCGCCGAGAAGCTCGCGTCCGCCCGCGACCGCGAGCAGACGACCAGCGATCAACTTACCTTGGAGCGACAATCGCTCGAACAGGCCCAGCACGAATTGGCCGAGAGCCGCAATCTGCACGCCTCGCGGGCTGACGACCTGGCACAGTTGCAGGCTCGCCGCCGGGCGGTCGCCGAGCGGCACGAAGTGCTCGCCGAATTCGAACGCACGCTCGAAGGGATCGGCGCCGGAGTCAAGCAAGTCCTGGCACGGGCCGGACTGCTCGGGCGGGTTGCCGCGGGAACGGCTATGCCGGCCGTTGCCACCGAGTCGATACCAGGCGACGCCGCGGACGACGAGAATATCGCTCTCAAGGAGCAGCCCGACGCGTCGCAAGCAAGTCAATCAGCCAGCGGCGCGGCCCACCCCTGGTCGCTCGTCCAAGGCGTGGTGGCAGACTTTGTGCAAGTCGCGATCGAGTATGCCGCCGCAATCGATGCGGCCTTGGGTGATACGGCTCAGATGGTCGTCGTGGCGGGCGGACTTCCCGAAGTGCAGTCGCTGATTGCGGCCGCAAACGATCTGGCCGGGCGGGTCGTCGCACTGCCAAACCCGCCCATCGCCGCGCCCGAAGTGGCGGCCCATTCGGCGGATAGTGCAAGCGCTAGCGCGGACGGCGAGGGAGACGCCCCGGATACCACCGGGGCGGAGTCCGTTCATCCGGCCGAAGCACCCACCGATCCGGCGATCCTAGGCCGGGCCGCGGCCCGGATCGAATGCGAAGCTCAACTGCGGCCGCTCTTTGAGACACTGCTCGGCGAAACACTGATCGTGCGGACGCTCGCCGATGCCTTGCGGCTGCGGGAAAGCGGAATGGCCTGTCGGCTGGTCACGCTGGGTGGCGAACTGGTCGATGAACATGGCGGCGTGCACTTTGGCCCGCGGCAGTCGGCAATCAGCCTCGTGTCGCGGCGGAGCCAACTGCGAGCGGCGCGGCTCGACTTGGCCGTGCTGGATCAGCAATCAGCCGACGCCCACCGCGAAACGCAGCATCTGAAACGCGAAATAGAACGGCATGAGAATGCGGCCCGGGAGCGAGCCCTGGCGGTGAAGACGCGCGAACAGGAACATACAGCCGCACAGGCTGCCGTTCAGACCGAGGAGCAGCGTGCCCAGCAGCTTCGCCAGCAGAAGCTCGCCGCCCAAGCCGCCCTGACCGCTGCCGGTAGCCAGAGCGAAACTATCGAAGCCGCCCTGCGGCAGGTAACACAGCGTCTGGCCGTCGCCCAGCAAGCCGCCGAGACGATTCAGTCCGATCTCACCCAAGGCGAATCGCTCTTGGCGGAACTCGATACCGAGCGACAAGCCGCCGCCGAACAAGTCACCGTGGCCAAGGTGGCCCTGGCCCGTTGTCAGCAGCGGCACGAAAGTCTGCTCCTCCGCCTGTCGCAGTTCCAGGACGATCAGCGCGAACGCGAGCGGGCGCTGGCTCAGGTTCGTCAGCAAGAGGAACAGGCGATCAGCCGGCAATTGGCGGCGGAACTCGCGATCCTGGCCGCGTCGGCCGATGTCGCTTCCGTCGCTCTCTCCCAGCAAACGCTGGCCGGGCGGCACGCCGCAGCTGTCCGCGACAAGGACGCGGCTCAGCGCGAGCGCGGGCAGGCGGCCGACGCGCTGGCAGCGCTTCGCCGCCGGGCCCTGTCGCTTCGCGATCAGGAACACCAGCTCGAAATGTCGGCCGAGCAGGTCCGGCATCAGCGCCAGACGCTCGCCGATCGACTCCGCGAAGATTATGGCATCGAACTGACCGAAATCCTGGAGGCCGGCACCGAAGCCGAAGCGGCCGAGCGGGCCGCCGCCCTCGAAGAGATCGAATCGCTCCGCCGCAAGATTAACCAGATCGGTGCAGTCAATCTCGACGCGCTCGACGAACTAGACGATCTCGAATCGCGGTTCGGCACCCTCTCGGGACAGCACAAGGATCTGACCGAGGCCAAGCAGGCGCTCGAACGGATCATTCACAAGATCAACGCCGACAGTCGACGGCTGTTCCTCGAGACGCTCGAAGCGATCCGGGTCAATTTTCAAGCTCTCTATCGCAAAGCTTTCGGCGGCGGAAAGGCAGACATTGTCCTCGAGGAAGGAGTCGATGTGCTGGAGTGCGGTGTCGATATCATCGCCACTCCCCCGGGCAAGCCTTCGTTCAACAATTCACTCCTCTCGGGCGGCGAGCGGGCGCTAACCGCGGTCGCCCTGCTCCTCGCGATCTTTCAGTTTCGGCCCAGCCCGTTTTGCGTCCTCGACGAAGTCGACGCCCCGTTCGACGAAGCGAACATCGGCCGGTTCATCGACGTGCTGAAGGACTTCCTCGGCTGGACGCGGTTCGTAATCGTCACGCATAGCAAAAAGACGATGACGGCCGCCACCACGCTTTATGGCGTCACGATGCAGGAATCGGGAGTCTCGAAACGGGTCAGCGTCCGGTTCGACGACGTCACTGACGACGGGCACATCCGGAGCGAGGCCCTGGCCCGTTCTGAAGCCCAGCGAAGTGAGGCGGCGAGCGACGGGTCGGAGGCCCGCGGCGTTGCTTAGTCGAGGTCTTCGTACCCACTGGCCGACAAAAATCTGTCAAAAACTGCCATCTCCCCGGACGTGGGGACGACGGGTGACGGAGAACTCGCCACGCCTATATTAATGGCGTGTGAATTCACATTGCGAAAACGCGTCGCAACAGCCACCTGGCCTATTCCATATTTCTCAAGGCTTCAAGCCTACACTCGCGGTCGTCCACGGCAATCCAGTGCCGATTTCAGACGCTACGCGTAAAGCTGCTGTCAAATAGCACTTTAGTGGCAATTCAGTGGACGCGCAGCAACCACTTGGCCCGGCTGCAAGAACATTTCCATGAAATGTTTCGACCAAACGACTTGACGCTGGGGGGTGCGCGGCGGAAAATGCAATGGTTGTTCAGGGAGCCGATCGTCACGATCTGTCCCTCACAACAACCCACCGCGACTGTTGAGACTCTCAAGAGGTAATAAGGCGAATTTATCTAACAACCCAGGTACTTTTGCCCGGTTTGCTTGTTTATTCGTTACACCCTCGCAGCTCAGCACCCACCTTTTTTGAACCGGAACAGAGAACCGCTTCTTTGTCGGTGAGTTTGCCGCAGGTGAGTCCGGATGGCTCTCTGCTCGCAAAAATGCCCGATCGTCACACCATTGACCGCTCAGGTATCCCGACGGGAGCAAAACTTCCCCCCAGGAGATATGACCACGATGGCCAAGCCTTCCTCGGCCGATGACGTCAAATTAATGAGCAGCTACGAAACGGTGCGAGCCGAATTGCTCGCCCCACAATTCGCGGATCGAATTGACAAGCCGCTCGCCTTTTGGGCCTTGCCGAACGACCGCCGCCTGCCGACCGCATTTCTCGGCCGCACGCTGCGCGATCTGCTATCGACCCCCTATCCGCAGCTCGCCGCCACCGCGGGGATCGGCCGTAAAAAACTGCTCACCTTCGTGAAGCTGCTGGTGCGGGCAACCAAGGACGACGTCCTCGGTCCCGACGCCCTGAACGAGATGCAGGCGCAAGAGCCCGAGCCGATCAGCGGTCTCGATGAAATGGGCAATTTCGATCCCAATCGCGTTTCCGAGGTAGTTTGGGCCAGCTGGCGCGAGACGGCTCGCCGCCACGCGATCGGCCAGGAACTGCTCGGCCGGCTAGCGCCATCGCTGGCCACGCTGCCGACGGTCATTTGGACGACTCCGCTCAGCTTCTACCTCGACAAGACGCTCGGCGAAATCCGCCAGCTCAAGACCCACGGCGAGAAGCGGGTCAACGTGGTCCTCGAAGTCCTGTACACCGTCCACCAGATGCTCTCGCACATCGAGAAGGACAGCGGCCTCGCCGTCCGGCTCTCGCCGCGAAACATCGCCGCGGTCGAAGACTGGATGGGCGAAGCCCGTTCGCGGCCTTATCCGCCAGCGATCGGCGAGGTCGAGCAGCATCTGGTCGAGCCGCTCATGCGGCAACTCGAGATCGACGCCGGCGACACGGTTTGCAAACTGGCCCGCGGCCGCCTCGGTGTCGGCGCCCCGGCTGAATCGGTTCGCAATCAATCGAAGTCTCTCGGCGTCACCCGGGCCCGCATCTACCAGTTGCTCGAAGAGTGCAACCATGTCATGACGGTTCGCTGGCCCGAAGGGCGCCGCCTGCTCGACGACTTTGCCCAGTGGCTCGACGAGAGCTACGCCTCAGCCGAGTGCGCGAACATGCTCGCCAGCCTGCGGGAGATGCTCTATCCGCTCAAATTCGACTCAGTCGCCGAGCACCTCCGGGCCGACGCCCAGGGAGCGGCCGTCGCCGAATAGTGCACCGATTTCGTCAGCCGCTCGCTCCCTGAGCGGAAGATGTGTGCTGGGCAAAGCAAATTGCTTTGCTCAGCGCTAGCCAGCGAGCAACTCTGGCTTCAGGGCATGCACACGCACACTCGCGGCGTAGGCATTCACGTCCCACTGGGTCAGGATCTGCGTGAGCCCCTCGTGGACCACCGATTCTGATTCTTCCGCCGGCGTGCAGCATCCCGAGGAGGCACACGGGCCGCCGGGTCCTGCCTGGGCATAGGCGTTCAGATCGCTGCCAGTCTCCTGCACGACGACCGCCACAAACCCGGCCTCGCGGAGCAGTCGCTCGTAGACGTCGATCTCGAGCGCCCCGGAAATGCACCCGACGTATGCCTGCACGTCGGCCAGGACCTCGGCCGGCAGCGGCTGCTTGAGGGCGATATCGCTGATGGCGATCCGTCCGCCGGGCTTGAGCACGCGAAAAATCTCGCGAAACGCCCGCAGCTTGTCCGGCACGAGATTGATCACACAATTGCTCAGAACGCAGTCGACGGAGCCGTCCGCCAGCGGCAATTGATCGATCGGGGCGAGGTGAAACTCGACGTTGGTAGCTCCTACTTTGAATGCGCCGGCTCGGGCTCGCTCGATCATTTCGGGAGTCATGTCGATGCCGATCGCCTTGCCGGTCGGACCAACCCGCTGGGCGGCGAGAAACACATCGAGCCCCCCGCCAGAGCCCAAGTCGACCACGACCTCTCCCTCGCGCAGCCCGGCCAGAGCGACGGGATTCCCGCACGAAAGCCCCATATTGGCCGTCGCTGGCAGCGAAGCCAGGTCTGCCTCCGAATAACCGAACGCCTGGGCGACCGACCGCACGGCTGCGGAGTCGTTCGACAGTCCGCTACGGGCTACCGAGGCGTACTGCGACTGGACCGTTTCGAGGATCTCGGAGTCGTTCATAATCGCGTTCCTTTCCTCGGGCGTGGTTCAAATCGTCCATCGCCCAAAGCTGACATCTGTGTCGCTGACATCTGTGTCAAATAAGCCCTTACAAGCTGGCCACGAGCGACTTCAGCTCCTGGAGCTTGGCCGGATTGATGCAGTAACAAACCTTGGGGCCATCGACTTCGCCCTGAATCAGGCCCGCTTCCTTGAGGATCTTGAGGTGCTGCGAGACGGTCGATTGGGCCAGCGGCAACTGATCCACAATCTCGCCGCACACGCACGCCTGGCGGTCGATCAAAAGACGCACGATCCGCACCCGCGCCGGGTGTGCCACCGCCCAGGCCAGCTGCGCGAGCTGCGCTGCCGATTCATTGGTAGGAAGCGACAACGAAGTCGTCGCGCAGCAAGTCTTCTTTGCTCGGGGTGCCATCGTCAATTGCCTCGACAAATCGTTTATCGTCAATCAACGATATGCCGTTCAACAGAAATGTCAACCCCATGTTTCAACCGGCTAGCCACTAGCCGCCAGCACTAGCCGCTCACCCTTACTCCCCGCCCAACAGCTTCTCGGCCAGCGGCGTGAGAGCCGCCACGTTGTGGGCCACTGCCACGATCTTCCCTTCGCGGTCGACGAGCATCATCGTCGGAATGCCGCGGACGCTGTACTTCTCGGCCAGATCCTGCGTCCCTTCGCCGGCCAGCGTCTCCCAGGCGATGGCGTTCTCTTCGAGATACGCCGCCAGGGCTTCTTGATCCTCGTCGAGGCTCACGCCGACTACCTCAAAGCCCTGCGGACCCAGCCGTTCAGCAAGCGCCTTGACATTGGGCATTTCCCGCCGGCACGGTCCGCACCACGTGGCCCAGAAGTCGACCAGCACGACCTTCCCGCGATAGGCCTCCCAGGCGAACACGCCCCCCTTGGCGGTCGATCCGCCCAGTTCCAGCGGCTGACCCACGAGGTCCGACTCGGTCGCCGCGGGCTTCTTCGCGATTTTCTTGCCGTACTTCGCCAGCGCCTTGTCGCTACTCTTGGCATAGAGCTCGCCAAACTTGGCAAAGTGCTGCTCGCGCTCGTCGCCGCTTTCGAGCCGATTGATGAGCGCCACGGTGGTCGACGCCATCCGCAGATGCCGGGCGGTGAGCGGTTCTTTCGCGTAGTACTCCTCGAGCGACTTGAGGAACGCCGGCAGGTCCGCCAGCGGAGCTTCGACCGCATCGAGCACTTTCCGCTCTTGCTGGAAGAACGCGACCTGGCGGGCGATTCGCGGCCGCTCGTCGGCGGCCAGGCTCGTCACGAACTCCATCAACTGCTTATCCGCCTCGGCATTACCGAGCACCGCTTGCTTGTGCAGCGTGGCCAGTTTCGTTTCGGCGGCGATAAAGTAGTGCACTTCCTTGGCGGGCGGATCGGCCGTCATGATTCGGTTGCAGGCCTCGCACACCGCTTCGGCAAAGCCAGGACGACCCTGGATCGTCTGCGGCTTATCGAGCATCTTCAGCACGAAATTGACCAGTTCCTCGGACGAGAGCCCGGGCCTGGCGGTGTACGGGTTGATCGAGGTATCGTCAGCCGTGTCCACGGATTTGGCGGCCTCTGCAGCCGGTTCCTCCGCACCTAGCAGGGCCGCGGCAAGTGCGATCCCCACGGGCGTCATAGCCCCTTGCTCAGGTGCGGGCTCCGCAGCCGGCTCAGCCGCCGGCGGAGCAGGCTCGGCCGGCGCGGGTTCGGTCGCAGGCGGTGCGGCGGGCTCCGTTGCAGCAGGCTCCGTCGCCGCAGGCGAAGCCTTTTCACCGGCCGGCGGAGTATCGCCTGCCGGCTTCGCGGGTGGTTCGCCCAACAGCGCTACCAGCCGCGAGCGGAGCTTCTCCCCGCGGACGTGCAGCGAGTCGACCTTGCCGTCCTTGCCCACCAAGACCAGGAACGGAATCCCTTCGATCCCGAACTTCTCGGCCATTGGCAGGCGATGGAACGCGTCGGGAGCCTTATCGGTCACTTTCCCCGCCAGGACATCGGCCGACGCCACGGTCACCCACGGCAGCTTCTGAAACGCAAAGAACCGCTTGATCATGTCCGGATCGGTGTCGAGATTTACGCCGACGACATCGAAGCCCAGATCATGAAACTCGTCGTAGTTGGCCCGAATGTTGGGCAGCTCTTCGATACACGGACCACACCAACTGGCCCAGAAATCGACCAACACGACCTTGCCGGCATACGCGCTCCAATCAAACGGCTGCGGCGGTCCTGCCCCCTCGGGATCGAAGATCACCCCTTCCACCGAGAAGGGCTCGCCGACCAGTTTCGTCCGCAGACTCGCCTTCTCAAACTGGGCCTTCACCTCCGCGGGAATCTTGTCGCCCCCTTTCGCGAGCACTTCGTCGACCATTGCCATCGTCTGGCGGGCGGCCGAGTTCTTGCCCACGATGTCCAGAAACTCGGCGATTCCAATCAGTTGCTTCACCGTCTCGCCCGAGGGCTGCATCTTGCCGAGCGCGCCTTGCACCGATTCCAGCAGCTTCTTCTCGGCGTCCGGTTCGCCGGCCATCAGATTACGAGCCAGTGTTTGCAGATCGAGTTCGACCAATACCGCGCGGTCGCGATACGTCTCGGCGATGGCGGCCATCGCTGGATCCTTGCTGGCGGCGGCGGTGTCTCCGGCCATCTTGAGAACCGCGAGCGCATCTTTTTGCAGCCCCGCCTGCAGGAGTTGATCGGCGACGCCGGCCGCCTGGGCCAGCGAATCGGGCGAGAGTTCGGCCGACTCGGCCTTCAGGAATTCATCGACCCGCGCAACCACGTCGGTGGCATCGTCCGGCGAACGATTCATCGATTCGCCGACGTCAATGCTGAACAGCATCTGCCGTCCCAGGCGGCTCAGGTCAGTCTTCTTGCTTTTGGCCAGGTTCGTGGCAAAAGTGAGCACCTTGCCGCGGGTCCCCGGAATGCCAACCTGCTCCATCAGGGCGAACGTCTGCATCGCCAGGGTCACGGCCTGCGTTTGCGTTTGCTCGTCGAGATCCTTTTCGAGGAGCTTCTCGACAGCCGCGACGCGGGCATTCATGAGCGAGGTGAATTCTTGCTCGGAAGTCGCCTGCTGCGCCCGTTGGCCGAGCTGATCGATCTGTGCAGAAAGCTGGGCAACGGACCCGTCGGCCACCGCCACCTCGCCGCTAGCCACAGGCGGCGTCACGGGAGGCTTTTCGGCCCCCGAAGCAAAGCCCATGTTCTCTTGATCAAGCGCGCTTTCGATTTCCGCCGGCACCGCTGCGGCAGAGTCCTCGGCTTTCTTGTCGCCCGACCCAGCCGGACGGAATTTCGATGTCTCGGCGGTTACCGGCCCCGTGTCCGATCCGCAGCCCGCGTGGAGAAGAGCCCCCGCCAAGAGCACGAGCCAGCCGAGGAGGGCCTGAGGTTTTCGTCGCATAACACGGGCTTTCCAGATAGGCAAAGGAGGGAGGGAAGAGGACAGTCTCTCCCCAAGACCTGCAGACGCCCTGCATTCTATACCGAGGCCGCTCGAACAAGCATCCCCAACCTGCCCCCGGCTGTCAGTCAGCGGGCGGCCGTGGCCCCTGATCGAGCGGCCGATTCGGCTTATACTCAGGCGCTGCCTGTTGAGCCAGAAACTCGACTCACTCCCCGGAGAACCCTGCGATGCACTCCCCTCCCCTGCCTTGTTCCAGTACCCCTCGGCGTTCGATCCTGTCTCGGGCAGCTTTGCCCCTCCTTGTAGGAGCCCTGGGAATGTTTGCTGCCGCGTCCGCCACGGCTCAGGACAAGCCTGCCCCGCATCTCCAGCACGTCGTGCTCTTCAAGTTCAAAGATACGGTGACCAAGGCGCAGGTGCAGGAAGTGGTCGACGCCTTTGCCGCTCTGCCCAAGAAGATCGACGCCATTACCGGCTTTGAGTGGGGAACCGACGTGAGCGTCGAGATGCGGGCCGAGGGATTCACGCATTGCTTCATCGTCACGTTCAAAGACGCCAAAGGCCGCGACGAATACCTGCCCCACCCGGCCCACGAAGAATTCAAAAAGCTCGTGGGCCCGCGTCTCGATAAGGTGCTGGTCTTCGACTTTGTCGCGGGGAAGTAGGGCGGCGGCCGTGGCAAAGTAGGCCCCTCAGGCCTCTGAGGGCCTGGGCCGCGACGGACGACGCTTTATCGAGATGTTCGAGAAACATCAAGCAAGCGTCTTGCTCCGCGCCGTCGCGCCGTCTCCGCTGCAGCGTCGGCAGTCGCGAAAGTATCCTCGCGCGGCCCCAGCCCCGACGACGTCGGAGGCCGACTTTAGGTCGGAGGCCAAATCTAGATTGCCTCGCGGCCCCGCTCGCCTGTACGGATTCGCACGCAGTCGTCCATCGGCAAGACAAAGATCTTGCCGTCGCCGATCTGGCCCTGCTGGCCCGAGCGCCCCGCTTTGACGATCGCCTCGATCGTCGGCTCCACGAAGTCGTCGTTTACGGCGATCTGCAACTGCACCTTGCGGAGCAGGTTCACCTTGAACTCGTGCCCGCGGTAGAGTTCCGTCTGCCCCTTCTGCCGGCCGAAACCCTGGCAGTCGATCACCGTCAGCCGGAAGACCTCGACTTCGGTCAGAGCGGCTTTAACTTCTTCCAGCTTACTGGGCTGGATGATGGCGATGATCAGCTTCATGCGGGGGAAGGGGTCGGGGGACGGAGGACAGGGAACAGTGGTCGGGCCTTCGGTGCTCCTAGGGTAGTGCTCTGAGAGTACGACAGTCTAGGGTGCCGGAGCGGGGCGCGAAAGTCGCCGGATAGCTGATTCGCAGGTCGGGCGAAAGAGGCCGACAGGCTGGCTCGCGAGAATGCCTGGTTCGCAATAAGGTGGGCCAGAAAAAACACCCCGGCCCGGGCAGGCGAGGCGGACGCCTACCCGGACCATTGGGGTATCCTTCTGGCCCAGGCAAGAGCCGAAGAAGCCTGCTCGTGATTCCTTCAGGCTGCCGGCATCAGGTGGCGGGCAGCCGGTTGTATCCTTATCTCCTGCCTGACAAGCCGACCCGCAAATTCACTCGATTGCAGATCGAAACTGTCGGGCTTCCCTTTTCGGGCCTCGCGAACCCACCACCCGCTGCCCGTGGGA
Source organism: Pirellulaceae bacterium (assembly GCA_025459145.1). Taxonomy (GTDB): domain Bacteria; phylum Planctomycetota; class Planctomycetia; order Pirellulales; family Pirellulaceae; genus CAYLLN01. Next base: position 19,563 of record JALORD010000037.1, read on the forward strand.
CCAGTGGCAAGCCACTGGCCCACGGGCAACTAGGGTAGGGTTTCACACAGCCTCCGTGCTCGGTTTGCCGTGGGCCAGGA
>JALORD010000338.1 GCA_025459145.1 Pirellulaceae bacterium
TACTGCGACCCCTGCTCGCCGATGGTGTCCTGCGGCCGCCCTTCGAGGCCGTGCTGACAAACCACCACCGGCCGCTTCTCGCCGGGCTTCAAGTCCTTGGGCAAGCAGAGAATGCCATAGGCGAACACATCGGGGAACACGTCGAACACGACCTCATAGCCGGTCCATTTCTCGGTGTCGTAGGTCTGCCGGCTGCGAGGATTTGGCTCCAGCAGCGGATTGTCGAACTGGCCGATCACGTCCTTGGCAAAGATTTCGCGATACTCGGCGGCGACCTTCTCATATTCCTCGACCGACTTGGTCGCGGCGAGTTTCGCCATGAACTTCTCGCGGACGTACGGCGATTCGGCAAGGAGAAGCTGTGTGTCGCGGTCAATTTCGGCGAGTTGGCGCTGCTGGCGGGTAGCTGGGTCAGCGACTGCGTTCACCTTGGATGGAGCTGGTGTCTTGGAGTCTTCATACTTTTCAGGCACTCCAAAGTGCCCGAGAAACAAAGCGCGTGTCATTGCATTGCAAAAGTCATCATCGCTCGTAAACGAGACGCCGCGGATGTCTCCAATTTGAGTCACGCGATTCTGTTCGAGCACAACATGTTGGTGCGTTGTAACAGGTGTTTGTGCCGGAGCGCCACCTTCGCTGGGCAATAGAACCGCGGGCCCAACTGACTTCTGAATAATTGCAATCCTTGGCGAAACCATTGCGGTGAGTTCTGCATCGCCGAACTGCTCTAATAGGCCAAACACGTTCCGATCAAGCGGCTGCTCCCAGATCCGTTCCCGTGGGCCGAAGTAGCCGCTGACGCACGTGGCATCGACGCGAGTGTCGAGGGCGCCCGTGTAGAGCGCCAGCATGCCCCCCTCGCCATACCCCATCACGCCGATCTTCGCGTCCTTGTCCTCCGCCTCTTTCGCGAACCAATCGACTCCTGCCAGCACCTTCTGCACTTCGTAACCAATCAAGTGCCGGCCCAGCTCGAACGCTGGACGATACAGATACTCGCGGTTCGTTAGATTCGCCCGCCCCGGCTGGCCGGGCGGGGCACGCTTGGCCATCTCCGTCTGATCGGCATCGGGAATTGCAATGATGTCGGCGACCTTCTCGCCCTTGGGAACGAGCAACAGCCCTTCGCCATGAACGCCGCGAACCGCCGGCCAGCGGACGGCGAAGATTTCGTAGTTCTCGCCGCGGCCGACGAGGGCCGATTCCTTCGTCGTGGCGACGAGTTTCGGGGCGTCGAACGGCACCCGCTCATCGACGACGCCCAGAATCTTGGCCAGCCGCTGCCGGTTCGGCTCGATCGACTTGTCGTACGCGTCGGGCGAGCTGAAATCGCGTTTCCAGTGCTTGGCCCGCCGCTCAACGGAGAGATCAATCTCGCGGAGCAAAAACTTGTCGATCCCGGCGACCATCTGAGCCGCAATGTCCCCCTCCATCGTCAGCCGCTCGGTCCCAGCCAGCGGCTCGCCCGATCCCAGCTCTTGAGCCAGGGAAAGCACAGGCCACGAAAAACTAGAGCAGGCACAAAAGACGAGAGCGGCAAGCAAGCGATTCACGGCGGGGCTCCGGCAGGAGAGGAATTGCAGTCAGACCGCCGCAAGTTAGCCCCTTGGGGGGCCGAACGCAAATTGTCGTTCGCCCGATTCCGACCAGTCATCACCGCTTTTCCGTGCGGCAAGCCCAAACAATGACCACCACTGCCGCACCCAGCAGTCCCAGTTGGACCGAGCGAGTGTACGTGAACGATCTCCAAGCCATCTCGTAGAGCGGGGGAAAAATATGCCAAACGAGCGCGAGGATCGGGGGCAAACAAGCCAACAGGACAAGCAGCGTTGCCAAGCTATAGCGGAATCGCATCGCTCGACCTTGCCTTTCGAGAGGCTACTTGGCAATTCGCCGCGTCCCTTCGATACAAAAAAAGCCCTGCCGCAGGTCACTTGCAGGCAAGGCTCTCAAAGAGGGGTGGCTGAAGGGACTTGAACCCTCGACCCTCAGATCCACAATCTGATGCTCTAACCAACTGAGCTACAGCCACCGTGAACGCTTTCCCTTGGCGGGAAAGGACTTAGGTCGATTTCACAGTGTCCCGCCGCGGATGGAATGTTCCGCGACCAGACGTTCTGCCACAACCGTCGATCTGTTGCCAGTTTATCGACGTGTCTCGTGGCAGGCAACATGGTGAGATCACCATGTTGCCTGCTTGAATCAGGAGTCGAAACGCCGCGCCGAAGGTTCGCGACTTTTCGGGGTAATTCTTAGGACCGTGCGACGATGCTGCATCGTCGATACGGCGTTTGGGCCACTTCGCCCACACAGTGCGTCGCAGAACAGCTTCGACTTACACGTGGACCTCCGCTTGGAGGGCTGCGGTGCTCGCGTAACGCTGGCGAATCGGATCGACGACTTCCGCGAGGAATTCATCGACCTGCTCGGGAGCCCGGCCGACGAACTGCGACGGTTCGAGCGTCCCGAGGACGTCGACCTTCGCAAAACTCGGATCGGCCGCCAGCCGGGCGAGCAGGTCGTTGTCGCGGCCCTCCTGCTTCACGGCCCGGGCGGCGTCCTGGCTGTGGCGGCGGATCGTTTCGTGCAGCTCCTGCCGGTCGCCGCCGGCCTGCACGGCTGCCATCAGCAGGTTCTCGGTCGCCATGAACGGCAGTTCCTCGCGGAGGTTCTTGGCGATCACCTGCGGATAGACGACCAGTCCCGCCGTAATGTTCTGCAGCAGGATCAGAATCGCATCGGTCGCCAGGAACGCCTGCGGAATGACGAGGCGGCGGTTGGCGCTGTCGTCGAGCGTTCGTTCCATCCACTGCACGGCGACGGTATTGGCCGCGCTCGATTGCAGGCTGATCACAAACCGGGCCAGGGCGCAAACCCGCTCGCTACGCATCGGATTGCGCTTATAGGCCATTGCCGAACTGCCGATCTGGTCGGCCTCGAACGGCTCTTCGACTTCCTTGCGCGAGGCGAGCAGCCGCAGGTCGGTGGCCAGCTTGTGGGCCGATTGCGAGATTCCCGAGAGGCAATCGACCACCTGGGCGTCGACTTTGCGCGTGTAGGTCTGCCCGGTGACGGCGAAACTTTCCGCGAAGCCGAGCTTCTCGGCGACGAGCTGCTCGAGGCGGCGGACCTTGGCGTGATCGCCCGCGAAGAGGGCCAGAAAGCTCGCCTGCGTGCCGGTTGTTCCTTTCACGCTGCGGGCCCGCAGGGTCGACAGGCGATGTTCGATCTCGGCCAGATCGAGCGCGAGGTCGTAGGCCCACAGGCAGGCCCGTTTGCCGACAGTTGTGGGCTGGGCAGGTTGCAGGTGCGTGAAGCCGAGGCACGGCAGGCTGCGATATTCCGCGGCAAAACGCCCCAGGGCGTCGATCACCGCCGCCAACCGGCGAGCGGTCATTTCGAGCCCCTCGCGAATCAGGATGAGATCGGTGTTATCGGTGACGTAGCAGCTCGTTGCGCCGAGGTGAATGATCGGCCGGGCGGTCGGGCAGACATCGCCGTAGGCGTGCACGTGGGCCATCACATCGTGCCGCAGTTTCTTTTCGTAAGCGCGGGCGGCGGCAAAGTCGATGTTGTCGACCTCGCGGGCCAGTTCTGCGATCTGCTCGTCCGTGATCGGCAGGCCGAGTTCCCGCTCGGCCTCGGCCAGGGCAACCCACAGCCGGCGCCAGGTGCTGAACTTGCGCTGCTCGCTCCACAGGGCCGACATCTCGCGCGAGGCATAGCGGCCGGTAAGCGGGTTTTCGTATTGGTCGTGAGGCATCGAGGGAGTTTGATAGTATAAATGCAGCGCGGATTCTGGTGCCGTTGGATTCAATCGCGGCCCATTCTACCGTAAATCGACGCTTTCCCGCGACGCCGTGCCATGCGCCCGCTCATCACGCTCACCACTGATTTTGGCACGGGCAGTCCCTATGTGGCCCAGATGAAGGGGGTGCTCTACTCGGTCTGTCGTACGGCGGGCGTGGAATGCGAAGTGGTCGATTTGACGCACGCGATTGGGCCGCAGAACGTTCGCGACGGTGCGGTCGTGCTGGCCGATGTGACCCCCTGCTTTCCGGCAGGGACGCTGCATGTGGCGGTGATCGATCCGGGCGTTGGCAGCAGCCGGAAGATTCTGTACGTGGAGATCGGCACGCAGCGGTTTTTGATTCCCGACAATGGACTGCTGGGATTGGCCGCCCGCGAACAGTGGCCCCAGCGGATTATCGTGCTCGCGGAGCCGCGGTATTGGCTGCCCCGGGTGTCGCACACGTTTCACGGCCGCGATATCTTCGCCCCCGTGGCGGCTCATCTCGTCTGCGGCCTCGACCCCGCGGAACTAGGCCCGGCCAGCCAGTCGCTGGTCCTGCTCGACTGGGCCGTACCGACGAAGTCCGGCGGAACGCTCATCGGCGAAGTGCTCTGGGTCGATTCGTTCGGCAACCTGATCAGCAATCTGCGGCGGGAAGAAGTGACGGCGCTCGGCGAACCGGATCAACTGGTCGTCGAGTGCGGCGGGCGAGAGATCGCCCGCGTGCTGCCGAATTATGCTTCGGCCACGCCGGGGAAAATCATCGCTCTGTTCGATTCGCGCGACCGGCTGGAAGTGGCCGTCGCGCAGGGAAATGCCGCCCAAACGTTGCGGCTTTCCGCCGGAGAGGCAGTGACGGTTCGCATTCGCGGCGAAATCCCTTGCAAAGACATTGCTTTGGAATTCGACAGCGGCCTAGAATGACGTAATCGGCAACCGGCCCGCGGCATTTTTCTCCGCTCGCGCAGAAGTGAGCACGTCATGCTTCCCGAACCGTGGCAGTGGATCACCGCGGCACTCGTGGTTTTGGCCGTTATTGGGGTCGGGATCGGGGTCTCGCTATGGGGCAGACCGCGGCGGTCGACGCTCGTCAAAGCCCGCAAGCTGTTTCAGCTGCGTCGCGAATGGCTCGAAGCCCGCTTCTTCACCAAAGCCGCGGCCTCGGGCAAGCCGCGGGGGCTCGAGTGGGTCGACTGTGAGTTTGAAGATAGCGTCTCGTTTGCCCGCGACCGGCACACGGGCCAATTGCGGGCTCTCGTCGGCGTGACGATCAAATTCCGGGCCGTCGAAGGGGGCGGGATGGAAGACAACCCCAATGTCGACAATCTGCGGGCGGCCAGCGCTGTGTTTCTGTTCGACGGCGAGGAGTGGACGTCCGATGGCCGCGTAATTCAGAACCTCAACCCGGTGCAGGCAATCGAGCACTTCCGGCAAGAGCTGGAAATGATTGAGTAGCCGCGGGGCCTTGGGCGAATTACTTCCTACGTCGGAAGCGGCCTTGCGTTTAACGCCCAGCCGTCATCGCCTTGTCGGCAATGTCCTTGCGGCACCAGGCGCCTGGCCAGCGAATACATTTCACTGCGGTGTAGGCCTGCAGCTTGGCGGCGGCGATCGTATTGCCGAGAGCAGTCACGGCCAGGACGCGGCCGCCGGCAGTTACCACCTGATCGTCGACGAGCTTGGTCCCCGAGTGGAACACTTTCACATCGGGAACCTTGGCGGCCTCTTCGAGCCCGCGGATCGGCCGCCCTTTTTCGTAGGGTCCCGGATAGCCTTCGCTCGCCATGACGACCGAGACGCTGGGCCGCGGATCCCACTCGACCGTGCCGATTTCGTCGAGCGTGCCGCGGATCGTCGCTTCGATCAGGTCGACGATGTCGGTCTTCAGTCGCATCAAGAGCGGCTGACACTCCGGATCGCCAAAGCGGACGTTGTATTCCAGGACTTTGGGGCCCTGCGCTGGCGTGACCATGATGCCGGCGTACAAGACGCCGCGGAACGGCTGTCGTGACCGCTTCATCGCATGCACGGTCGGCACGAGGACGTGCTCCTCGATCCAGTGCATCATCTTGTCGTCGACGAGTGGAGCCGGGCAGTAGGCTCCCATGCCGCCGGTGTTGGGGCCGGTGTCGCCGTCGAAGGCTGCTTTGTGATCCTGAGCCGCAGGGAGCGGAATGATTGTCCGGCCATCTGTAAGTGCCAAAACGCTCGCTTCCTGCCCGTCGAGCCGTTCTTCGATGACGAGCTGTTTGCCGGCTGGGCCGAATTCCTTGTTGCGGGCGATGCGGTCGATCGCTTCGAGGGCGTCGCGGCGCGTGCTGCAGACGATAACTCCTTTGCCGGCGGCTAGGCCGTCGGCCTTGACCACGAGCGGCGCCGATTCACGATCGCCGTAGCGATCGATCACGTAGCGGGTGGCGCTATCGGCATCGCGAAAGACGCGATAGTCCGCCGTGGGGACATCCGCGCCATGCAGCAAGTCTTTGCAAAAAACCTTGCTCCCTTCGAGCTGAGACGCGGCTTTCGACGGGCCAAACACGCGCAAGTGCTCGCGTTGAAAGACGTCAACGATCCCCGCCACCAGCGGTGCTTCCGGGCCAACAACGGTCAGGTCGATGGCGTTGGCTTTGGCAAACTTGACGAGTCCGGCGATATCGTCCGACTCGATCGGCACGTTTTCGACGCCGGGCTCGGTGGCGGTCCCGGCGTTGCCGGGAGCGACCAGCACTTGTGTGACGCGCGGACTCTGGGCGATCTTCCACGCCAGCGCGTGCTCGCGTCCCCCGTTTCCAACGACCAGAACCTTCATGATTGCCTGCCTGCGCGCTCTCGGAATCAAAGACCCAAATATAGGGGAGGGGGAGAAAATGCGGAAGTTGGCGGCGACGCTCTCCGCCTTCCGCAGACTCGCCACCGGGCGATTGAACGGCAAGTTCGCCAGTTTGACCAGCTTCTCTCGACGCAAATGCCGGGCATTGCTATTTTCCCG
>JALORD010000339.1 GCA_025459145.1 Pirellulaceae bacterium
GGGAGCGGCGGCACAACCCGAATGCGGGACCGCCCCACGAGATCGCCGACCTTCGCCGTGATGATCGCGGCGCTATGCGAGGCATCCGCTGGAGCGCTGAACTCGCCGACCTCACTGACGGCGCCGACGCCTTGCACACTAAAAGTCGCCGGCGATTCCTTGAGGAACTGCCCCTTGGCGTTAAAGAGCCGGACCGTGAGTTGCTGCTTGTCGCCCGGCTTGAGCAGCAGTTCGGCAGGGACGACCTGCAGCTGCGTCGGGGTTTGATCTTCGGATACTGGTGTTTCTGTCGGCGGTGCAGGACGCTCAGTTGCACCTGGGGTCTTCGACAAATCCTGGAAGCAATACAGGGCCCCGGTGGTCAACAGGTACAGCCGCCCGTGCGAAACGACCGGCGACGCGAGGCATTCGTCGCCCGAGGGAAACTCGCCCGCCGTTTTGCTGCCGCGGCGATACCCCGTCACGCCGTCCTTTTCGTCGGGCGTGAGGATATACCAGCGGCGGTTCTGCTCGACGTGATAGATCTTGCCGTCGGCATAGAGCGGAGCCGCAAAGTTGATGGTTCCCAGCCGTGCCGGCTTGCCGATCTCTTCGCCCGTCTTCGGATCGAGCACATAGATCTTGCTGGCGTCGCACGCGTACAGGCGATCGCCCACTTTCAGGACGGCGCTTTTGCCGACCATCATCCCCTCTTGTTTCCACAGCTCTCCGGTCGTCGTGATATCGCCAGAGCCATCGGCTTTCACCGCCGCGAGTGCTCCACGTACAGTGCCAGTCAGATTCTCCTCTTCGTGGCCAATGTAGACGACGCCGTCATCGTAGGTGGGGCCCAGATTCAGTCCCCGACGCGAGAGACGATACTCCCAGACGATCTTTCCCGTTCGCGGCTGCAGGGCGTACAGCGAGCCGTCACCCGAACCGGAAATGAGCAACTTCTGCCCGTTGACGACCGCCACGATTGGAGCACTGTAGATGGTGTCTTCCGGGCGGAGCTTCGTGCTCGTGAACCAGCGAATTTCTCCTGTCGCCTTATCGAAGCCCAGGAAGCGATGGGCGGGCTGGGCCATGTCGCCCCAGCCAATAATCACCGAGCCGAGAACCACCAGATCGTCGACGACGACGGGATAGTTCGTGCGGCCGCCATAAGTGCTTAGCACACCCAGCTGTTCATGGAGGGGAATCGACCAGACGATTTTGCCGGTGTCACCTTCGAAACATTGGAAAAGTCCGCAGGCACCCAGGGCGTAAACGCGCCCCGTCTCGGGATCGCCCACCACGCTCGACCAGCCGACGCGCGTATCGGGAACTTCACTCGACCAGACGTTGTGCCGCGACTGCCAGACGTCTTTGCCGGTGGCGGCGTCGATGCAAACGACCCGCTCCCCTTCGGTCGGCGTGCCCGGGTCATCGCGGAGGATCGTATAGAGCTTGCCCCGCATCACGATTGGCGTGCTGCGGCCGCCGAGATCGTCCCGTTTCCAGAGCAAATTGCTCCCCTCGCCCCCCTTAGGATTGATCGTATCGGGGAGCCCTGTCTCGACGCTGATCGAGTTGTAGGCCGGACCACGCCAGTAGGGCCAATCGAGCGGATCGACCTCGGCGGATTGGCCGCTGGCCATGGGAACGCCAGCCACGACACTTGTCCAAACAAGCATTGTGATGGCCAGCAGCACCGTCCGACCCAGCCAGGAGCATTTCATCGTGCGTCTCGCGTGCGATGTAGGAGGGAGCATCCGTGGAAGGAGTCCGCCGCAAAGCTTCATGTTGCGGTCAGGAGTGGCGCCCAGGCCATGCCGCCGTGGGACGCCAAAATCAGGCAGGTTAATGCCGTTAAGATAAGGGACTTATGGGGCGAAATCAACTAGCCGGCCCCTCATTGCGGCAAATTGTTGTCTGAACAACTTTCGCCGTAAGTTGTTTTCGCAACAAGAGATAGGATTTCCACGACCTGCCGACGCCTTACGAATTCGTCAGTCAAACCACTCGTCGGCTGGATCGAATTTGGGGTAGACCACGATCAGCACCTTCATGCGGCCGATGGCCCGATGCCGTGTTCCGGGCCGGATCATGATGCAGGTCCCCGGCTGGACGTCGAGCAGCTCGTCGCCGAGTTGCATCTGGGCCCCCGGCTCACATTCAAGGAAGTAGTACGTCTCCGTCAGACGCTTGTGATAGTGCAGGGCGTTGTCGAGGGCGATCTGAGTGACGTGGATCGTGCCGGGGAAGTCATCGACATCGGCCAGTCCCCGCCTAGCGGTACCGCACGGGCAGGGCACGCCGGGGATTTTCGCGAAATCGACGAGTTCGTAGGGGGGCTTGGAGTTGGTAGTGGTCGACATAGATTTCCTGCCGTCGATCGCCGCCATGAGACGCGTGCGGCAGTTGATTCAGAATTCGGTTTCGATCCGATCCATACTTCGGCTGGTTCGGTTGGTTATGTGATGTACCCAGATCGCGGCGCTGCTAGACCGCCGGATGCCCAGGCCACCTGTTGGCACCCCAGACCAAGAAAGAGGAAACTGGAAAACCAGGTAATGACGACCCCGATAATTGCAAACCAACGATCTACAAAAAAGATCATACACGACGCCGCAAACAAGCCGAACAGTGCGAGCAAGAGGATTTGAAGGACGAGCCGCCCGATTCTTGTTCGCTCTTGCACGATTGCCGCTTCGCTACGCGACCTGAGTAATCCAAGAATTGGCAATTGGCAGGCAACGGCCAGCAGCAACGGAATCGACAGAACATATCCCAGCTCCCTTGGAAAGAGACGGCCCGGCCGTAGGCCCGAATGCCAGCCTGCACCTTGCAAAGAGGTATACGCAAGGTTTGAGAGTGCTATGAAACAGGTAAATTGGGCGAGAAGTACGCCTAGAGCAGCGACAACCCGTTTGCGATTGCAGGGGTCGCTCTCAACGTCACTCGCCGATGCACTTAGGGAAATTCCCATTCCCAGAACCAACCCCCATTGCGCCGTCCAGAACACGATCATCTCGAAGATGCGGTGACGCGGCAATCCCGAGACGCGAGGCAAAAGCGGTACGACCGCGAGCAGTAAAAGCAACGCAGCGATGCAGAGAAGCTGCCCACACAGGAGTTGGCGGCGCGTCATCTTTTGCTCGTCGGCGTCCATACTTAGACGCCTATCACCTGTTTCACTGGACGATGTGCCGGGGCGGCGTTATGGAATTTAAAGCCCCGCGAGGGCGGCCTATTTAGGAATCAAGCCGCGGGTGGTGACATCGGTAGTCCCCAGGCCGTCCTTCTTCTTGGGGTCCATGATCCGATCGGGAATGTCGACCCGGCCGTAAAAATCGGGATCGGGCTTTTGCCACTTGCTCACTTCGCCCTGCAGCGACTGTCCCTGCTCAAGGCGAACGAACGGGGGTGCCCCGGTGCTGGTTCCGGAACTCCAGGCGATCGTGTCGCCGATCTTGAGCTGCAGCGAGGAAATGAACGGCGTGATGGTGGCCGATTGCTGGCCGCCGCCGCCGAAACCGGTGCTCGAGTACGTCACCGTTTGCGACTCGCCCTGTTTCATCTCGGCGATCAAGACGGCGCTGGCCGAATCGGAGAGCACCCAACCGTTCTTGGCGACTTCGGCTTCGAGCGCGGCCCGGACCTTGGCGTCGTTAGTTCCGGTGCGAACGTCGAGTTTCACCTCGCTGCCGGCCTTCATGATGAGGAGCGACTCGGGGTCGGTGGCCGCCTCGATCTCGTCGACCTTGGGGCCGGGGAGCTTGACCGCTCCGACGGCGAGGCCCGATTGCCGACCATCGCGAATCGAAGCGGCGTAGACCAGGTGGCCATCGATCACCTCGCGCAAGCGGCGACCGCCGCTCTCGCGGACGGCCGAGTGGTCAAAGTGATAGTTCCAGAGGGCGATCTTCGACTTGAGACTGAAGAGCACCTGCCCGAAAGCGCCTTTGTCGGCCATGATCCGCTCGTTGCCGATCCAGGCGAGGTCGGCCGTGAACGGCGTACCGATCGCCTGGGCCTGATAGCGCTCGGGACCCGATTGTGGGTTGGTGAGGTCCCAAATGGCCAGCTCATAGTCTTCCAGGACCGCCAGCCGCTGACCGTCCTCGCTCGTCGCTACGCCGGATGCGCCATTCTTCGCCGGAAAGTTGCTGACCAGCTTGCCCGTCGCGGCGTCGAAGACGCGCACCCCCTTATCCTCGGGCAGGAACAGGTATTTTCGTCCACCGCTCAGCACGGCCGCGGGTGCGAAGAACGATTCTTGCGGAATCTTGTAGATCGCCTTCTTGGCCGACGTGTCCCAACCGACGTACTCCTGTTTCTTCATGCGCTGCACGACGACATTGCCGTCAATAATGCGGGCCCAGGGATCGTGCCAGCGATGTTCACCCGGATCGGCATTCCAGCGGATAATCGGTTTGGCGGGTTGATCCTTGTCGGTCGGCGAGGACTCCCACAGCGAGAGTGTCGCCTTGCCCCAAGAACCGGCTCCCTCGGCTTCCACCGTATTGAACGTAAGCAGCCGGCGGGTCGGCGGATGGTAGTCGAGGATGACTTCGCCGGGCGGCAGGAGTTGTTTTCCCTCGACCTTCTGTTTGGCGAGCGAGACCCATAGAATTCGCGACGGCAATGCTCCGCCGGGCGTGCCGTTCTCGATGGCCGCCAAAACCCAGCTATCCGGACCGCCCAGCGGCAGCACGGCGCCGAGCTTGTCGAAGAAGTCTTCCGTGGGGAATCCCGTTCCCCCCTGCTTGAGCTTGAGATACGCGGGTACGGGATCGGGGCTGAGCGCCGTCTGATCGCTGGCGCTGCCGCTGAACGAAACCGAAAAAGAACCGAAAGCGCCCTCAAATTCTTCGAGCGGAGCGGGCTGCGGGCCGGCGACGGCTTTGGGGCCTGCTTCTTTCTTGATGGTCCGTACATACTTCTGATCACCAGCACTCAGACTCTTGAGCGGAATCTTGAGTTCCGTCAGATCGGGCTTGCGGATCGTGACCGAGTCGTCCTCATTGATCGACAACAGGGCTGCTTTCTGGCGAAATGAGCCGGTCGTGTCGGACCAGATCCGGCCCCGCGCAATCGCCCCCGACTCCCATTCGTAGCGCACTTCGTTCGGCTTGAAGACCCGCCGCTGGGAACTCGCGCCGAACTCGTATTCGGCCTGCACTTCGCCCCGCTTGTTTGTCGCCAGCACGACGGCCGGCCGCCACTCGCCCAGGAAATACACTTCGACGTCATCGCCGACCGCGTAGTCGTCGGCCGCCCTGGCGACCGGCAGCAGCGTCAGCGGAAGGCAGCAGCCGAGGATCGCCCCGAGGAGAAGATTCCGCGCCGTGCCGCAGTTCGAGGAGGGAGAGAAGTCTGGCATGGATTGTTCTCCGCTGGGACTCTAGAACGGACCGGGCCGATGAGGTTGGCCAGATTGCCGCGATTCTAGTCCGTGGGCCTGGATGGAACAACAAAACCGGGGATGAATTTACACTTCTGCCGGTACCATTTTTTCACGGCATTTCATCGAGCGACACGCCGAGTTGCCGAACGGCCTCATACATGACGAGCGCTGCAGTCGCCGACAGATTCAGACTGCGGACCTGCGAGCGCATCGGGACGCGCAGCGTTTGGGCGGCATACTGAGCTCGCAATTCCTCCGGCAGGCCGCTCGATTCACTCCCAAACAGCAGCACATCCCCTGCCCGGAACGCAGCCGACGTGTAGCTCTGGCGAGCCGTCTTCGTGAGCAGCCAGAGGCGACCCGCGTCAATCGGCTCAGCTAGTTTTTTCACAAGCTCGTCCCAGTTTTCGACGACTTCGTAGTCGAGATGCGGCCAGTAGTCGAGACCGGCCCGCCGCAACTCCTTTTCGTCGATTCGAAACCCGAGCGGTTTGATCATCCACAATTTCGCCCCGACCGCGACGCAACTGCGGCCGATATTCCCGGCGTTGGGCGGAATTAAGTGAAGAGTGGTGAGTGGGAAGCTTCAAGAATAGCACGAGGGGCGAATTTACAATTGTGCGTTTCCCCGGGCTGGCGTTTCGATGACAATGGAGGGTCCCGGCCGTGCGGTTGATGTTCTGGCCGCCATTTGCCTCTCCCTCACGCTGGAGTTCTTGCCGATGCGCCGCTCGCTGGCCCTCGCTTCGTTCGGACTGCTGGCGGCCTTGCTCGTCGCAGCCGACACGCCCGAT
>JALORD010000340.1 GCA_025459145.1 Pirellulaceae bacterium
ATGTGGCTGGCCAGCGACACAAGCTCCTTGCGAATCACCAGCGGCTTGACCACCAGCACGGAGTGGCTCTTGAGGAGGTCGGCAATCTTCGTGCGAATCGCGGCCAGCGACCCGTGCTGAATTTCGACGAGTTCCGTCCCGCGGACGGCATCGATCCGGTAAGCGAACCCATCCAGCCGTGCTTCGGTCACGGCGTCCTGGCCGGCATAGAGAGCCTTCAGCTGGCGGTGCAACGTCGTTTCCATGGCCCGCCAGAATACTCGTGCCACGTCGAAGCGGCCAAGGGCATTCGACCCTGACTGCGATTGAAGGCCGTTAAAAAACGAAGCGGAAATCCATCCGCAACAATGCGTCGTACCAGCCGTTGGAGCCGATCGCCATTACCGAGCTGAAGCCGAGTTCGACGACGCCCAGATCGCCCCCCGTGTCGCAGGCGATTCGCAGACCCGGTGCCAGATTGAAGATCCCGTCCCCGTCGACATCCGTTGGCACTCCCGCCGGAAACGGCGTGAACTGGCCGTCGAGCAGCCAGATGTTGGTGAATTCAAGCGTCGGAATCAGGGCCACTGTATCCGTCTCGTAGTAGACCGTGCTGATGCCGACGCCCCATTTGAGCGCCTGCCCCGAGTAGGCCGGGTCGCCGGCAATCGGAAACGTGAGTTTGAGTTCGCTGTGCAGGAACGTCAGCTCGCTGTACTGATAGCGGAAGAGCATGCCGGGCTCGATCGAGACGTGCCCAGTGCCGAGTCCCTTGCGGGCGTTTCCATTATTGAAGGTAGTCCGCGTGAGCTGCGTCATCTGCCAGCGTTTTCCGCTCAGCAGCACTGCCTTCTGGATCAGCTGGATGTCGCCGACGCCAGCCGTGTTGCCGTTGATCTCGGGGTTGAGCATTCGGATCGGCACTTCGGTGCCGAGCGAGAACGACGGGCTGCCGGTTTCCATCAGGAAGCGAAATTCCTGGTAGTCGACGCTTTCTTCGAGCACCGGCCCGCGCCCCGGCATCGCCCAGAAATACTCCGATCGATCGGGCTTCGTCAGGTTATAGACCGCATCGGTCCGAAAGCGAAAATTCCCCATCGGCTGCGAGACGTCGATCTCGAACGGTGCGGTCGCGACCCGCTCGCGGCCCAGTCCGGCTTCGCCGGTCGGCGAAATCTGCCGCTCGCTCCAGAGGGACGATATCTCTTCCCAAGGCAGGGTCGGTTCGCCCACCATCCAGATGTCCGGCTCATTGCTGAAGAATTCGCCCAGAATTCCCCCCAGCGGGGCCGGCTCTTCGGCGAATCCTTGCGGCGGGGGGAGCGATTCCGGCGTGCCGACCGAGCCTGGTGCGTTCAGGACCATGACCGACTCGACCCCTGAATGGCTGACCTGCGTAGCGGTGCCCGAAGCCCCTGCGGCCATCATGCCGTAGGGCTCGACCGGAGTCGGAAATGGATTAGTCAATTGGCCTGTCGCAGCAGGAGCAATTACTCGCCCCGTATCAACATTCGGCCGCACGATCAGTTCGCCAGCCGCTGAGAACTGGGGAACTGGCAGCCCGACCGTAGCCATTCGAGGCGGCGGCGCGACTCCCTGAGCGTCCGCGAACGGCACTATTCCGAGCGCAGCGCAGCACATTTGGGCCGCCAGAATCAGCGACCTGGCGCGGCCCGGCAGTTGATAGAACCGCGGGAGGCAAGTTGTGCGAGGGAGTATAGTCACGGTCTAAACAGCCCGGTTCCCAAGGGCGCAGCACGAGCGATGGGAAGCTGGGCTGGCCTTTCGGGTTGTATCGGCTACAGCGAATGCTCCGGTCGAGCGAACTACAGGGGTTTTCTCGCATCGGTCCCAATGCTAGCAAGGCGTCCGCTGGCGACAGGCCCGATCTCCCGTCAGTAGCGGCCCGCTGCTATCAATTTTCCATCTTCTCTCAGAAGCCCAATCTGTTACCTTAGCCGTCTTCCCGAACGAGGATCACGAGCCCCATGCGGAATCCACCGGTTAGCTGGTACGAGGGATTGTTTCTCCGGCCCCACCATTTTCAGGCCGCCGATCGCCATTGGGGCGATCTTCTGGCGACTTCCGAGCAATGGGACCATCCGCACCATTACGGACTCGTGGCGCTCGATTTCAGCCGCGACGCCCTGGGCAACCATCAATTCGAAGTCCGCGTCCTCAAAGCGCGGCTCCGCGACGGAACGCTGGTCTCGCTCGATTTCGGCAACGAACCGGACCGCCTCGACCTGCGGGAGGCCTTCGATCGCCAGGAAGAAGTGACCATCTTCGTCGGCGTCCCCAAGCTGAAGCTCGGCCGCCCGAATGTCGGTAATGGCGAGGCGTCGATGCCCGGCCGCTTCGTGGCCGCAAGGCTCGCGATTCCCGACGAAGTCTCCGGCGGCAACGAACAAGAGGTCGAGCTGCGCCATCTGAACGTCAAGCTCCTGCTTTCGACGCAGGACATGTCGGGCTACGAAACGTTGCCGATTGCCCGCGTCAAACGCGCGAGCGCGGGCGCCGCCCGGCCGCAGCTCGACGAGAACTACATCCCGCCCGTCGTCCGGATCGAAGCCTGGCAGGGACTCGCCCGCGATATCGTCCGGGCGGTGTACGACATGATCGGGCAGAAGATCGAAGTGCTCAGCGATCAGCTCGCCAGCCGCAACATTGGCCTCGAAAGCCGCAACCCGGGCGATCTCGACCGGCTGCTGATGCTCAACCAGCTGAACGCCGCACATGCGGTGCTGTCGCTCGTCGGTTTCACGCCGGGTGTGCATCCACTCACCGCCTATACCGAACTGTGCCGCGTCGCCGGCCAGCTTTCGATCTTTCACAACAATCGCCGCGTCGAACCAGTTCCGCCGTACGACCACGACAACCTGCACGGCATTTACAAGCAGATTCAACTGCGGATCGAGCAGCTCCTCAATGCGGTCCGCGACTACGAGTACGAACAGCGGTACTTTGCCGGCGTGGGCCTGGGGATGCAGGTCTCGCTCGAATCGAAGTGGTTCAATTCCGATTGGCAGTGGTACATCGGCGTGAACAAAGGGGACCTGACGCCGCAGGAATGTCGCGACTTGCTCTCCACGGGTCAGCTCGACTGGAAGCTCGGCAGCAGCCGGCAGGTGGAGATTCTGTTCAAGCAGCGCGCCCCCGGGCTGGAACTGCGGCCGCTCGATCGGCATCCGCGGGCTTTGCCGTCGCAGGCCGACTGGCTGTACTACGAGATCGCCCGTAACGACACGCCTGCCTGGCGCGATGTGCAAACGACCCAGACGCTGGCAATGCGGCTCAAGGATTCGCTGATCGTGAATCTCGACCGCCTGCAGGGGGAGCGGCAGCTGGTGATCTCCAATCGCGGCCGGAACATCCCGCTGCAGTTCGCCCTTTATGCAGTCCCGAGCCGGCTATGACGCCTCAGTTTGCTCAGGCTATCGACCCGATCATGCTCCATGTGCTGGGGCTGCTCGAACGCATTGCGCGCGACGAGAATCCCTCGCCGCAGGATGAACGGCTGCGGATTCGCGGCCTGCTCGATCAGGCCGACGCCATGCTGGGCGCCAGCCAGCAATGGAATCTGGCGAAGTACGCGCTCGCCTCGTGGATCGACGAAATGCTGGTCGACGCGCCGTGGTCGGGTCGCGAGTGGTGGAGCAACAACGTCCTGGAGGTCGAGCTGTTCAGCTCCCGCGAGTGCTACGACCGGTTTTACATCCTGGCCAAGGAAGCCTCGACGCTGCCGCAGCGCGACGCGCTTGAGGTGTACTACGTCTGCGTGGTCCTCGGGTTTCGCGGGCTGTATCGCGATCCGGAGTTCTCGCGGTCGACGATTCAGGCGCTGGCCCTCCCGCCGGATGTCGACGCCTGGGCCCGGCAGGCCGCGATGTCGGTCCGCCTGGGACAAGGCCGGCCGCAGGTGAGCGGGAAACGGAAGGATCTGGCCGGCGCGCCTCCCCTACGCTCGCGCTATGTGGCGCTCTGGTCGGGGCTCGCCCTGGCGATGCTGCTCGCGCTCTCGGCCGTGCTGATGTTCCTCGTCCGCGCGAACGACGGCAGCCGGCCCCGCGCTGCCCGGTCGGCGTTCGAGCGGCACGAGCCCGCGGCCACAAGCGCCGGATACCACGATTCGATGGCGGATTCGATCGCGACAGGGATGCTATGAGCGAAGTCAAGGAAGCCGAGGCTCCCCCGGAAAAAAAGGGCGCCGCTCCCAAAAAAGCGAAGGGGCCGGGGCTCGTTGCGCGGATCCTGGCCTGGCCGCGGTCGATCACGACGGCTGGCTGGGCCGCCTCGCTCACCGCGCTGTTCCTCGTCTGTCTGCTCGTCGTGGCCTGGGTGTGGTTCTATTTCGATCCGGCCAATATCCCGTGGCGGCATGCCATGAGCTGGCGGCGGATCCTGGTCGAAATTGCCCTGGTGATCGTCATTCCGATCGTGCTGTATCGGGCGATCAAGCTCTGGCTCGAGGGGGATAAATCGACCTATCCCGATATCGACTTTGCCTGGCAAGCGGGGGTCGACGCTTTATCCCAGAACGGATTGTCGCTCAGCAGTGCGCCGCTGTTTCTGGTCCTCGGATCGTCGAGCGTGCGGCAGGAACAGGCCCTCATCCGCGCCGCCGGCATTGGTCTGCGCGTGCACGATACGCCCGATGGTCCCGCGCCGCTCCACTGGTTTGCCGGGCCCGATGGAATCTATCTCTTCCTGTCGGAAACGTGCGGCGGCAGTTCGCTCTCGGCCCTGCTCGAAAAGCGTTCTCGCGAAGCGGGCGCGACCGATTCGCTCCCCGCACCTGCTACGATGCGTTCGAGCCCCGCGCCCAGCTCTCCCCAGACCAAGAGCGCCCCGGCCCGTCCGGCGCCGACTTCCGGCGGCGGCACCCGCGGCACGATCATGCTCGATCAGTTCGTGGCCGATGTGCAGGCCCAATCGGCCCAGACGCAGGCCGATCAGCAGCAAGGCGAGACCGAGCGCGACGCCGACATGTTCACGTCGCCGGTCGCGGCGGCCGCCGATCAGCCCGCGGTCTTGTCGCAACAGGAAATGAACCGGCAGCTGAAGCGGCTCGAGTACGTCTGTTACCTGCTCCGGCGGGCCCGTTTTCCGATGTGCCCGGTGAACGGGATGCTGACGCTCCTGCCGTTCGAAATCTTTCAAGCGACCAGCCGCGAGACGCAGCAGCTCACCCGCACGGTGCGGGCCGACCTGGGCTGCATTCAGCGGGAAATGTCGATCCGCTGCCCGGTTACGGCGCTTGTCGTCGGCATGCATCAGGAACGGGGCTTTCGCGAGCTGGTCCGCCGCGTCGGTCGCGAGCGGGCGCTGGCGCAGCGGTTCGGCCGTCGGTTCGATGTGCGGATGATTCCCGCCGCCGAGCCGATGGGCGCCCTGTGTGCCCAGCTTTCCGGCGTCTTCGAGGACTGGATCCACACGCTGTTTCGCGAGGCCGAGGCTCTCTCGCGCCCCGGCAATCTGCGGCTGTACAGCCTCCTCTGCCGGGTTCGCTCGACGCTCACGGGCGTGCTGAACGAAGTGCTCGTCGGCGGGTTCGGTCACGATCCGCAGAGCAAGGAACTGGCCGAGCCGGTCCCGTTCAGCGGCTGTTACTTCGCCGCCACCGGCGAATCCGACGATCAGCAGGCCTTCGTCCGCGGCGTCTTCGAAAAGCTGATCGAAGAGCAGGAAGACGTCGAGTGGACGAAGCAAGCGGTCGCGAGCAACCGCCGCTACACCCTCATCGCCGCCGCCAGCCTGGCCGCCGCCGGCTGTGTCGCCATCGCCATGATCTCGGTGGTGATCTACCGACTGGTGACATAGCGCTCGCACGCCCCGCATCGCAGCCCCCATCCTAGCCCGAAGCGTAAGCGAGGGTCGGATGGCGTTGGGCGAGGTTCTCCGACCCCGGCCGCGTTGGGCGCAGGTCTCCGACCCCGCCCACCCTTCCGA
>JALORD010000341.1 GCA_025459145.1 Pirellulaceae bacterium
CAGTCTGGTTCCTTTGGACGAGGGCAGAGTGGATCTCGCGCCAGATGGTTCCCTATGCCGAAAACCGTTCTCGCTGGCCGCGGCTCCGGGCAACCAACCCGTCTGATGCGAATATCGCGGCGCTGGGTCGACCGCACGTAGCGCACCACGCTCGCAACCAAGTAGAATTCAGGATCTCGCTGCCACTTCCCCGAGCAGGTCCCCGTGCATGAACACTGACGACGATCTGGATGCCGTCCACAAACTCCGCGAAGCCTTCCTGCAGATCACGCACGAGCTTTCGAAGGTCGTCATCGGCCAGAAGGCGGTGATCGAGGAATTGCTCGTGGCGATGTTTGCCCGCGGGCATTGCCTCCTGGTCGGCGTGCCGGGGCTGGCCAAGACGCTGATGATTCGGACGCTGGCCGAGGCGCTGGCCCTCAAGTTCAGCCGGATTCAGTTCACGCCCGATCTCATGCCGTCGGACATCACGGGGACGGAGGTAATCCAGGAGGACAAGGCAACCGGCGAGCGGGTCTTTCGGTTCGTGCCAGGGCCAATCTTTGGCAACGTGGTGCTGGCGGACGAAATCAATCGGACTCCCCCCAAGACACAGGCCGCGCTCCTGGAAGCGATGCAAGAGCATCAGGTCACCGTCGGCGGACAGGGGCACCCGCTCCCCGAACCATTCTTTGTCCTCGCGACGCAGAACCCGATCGAGCAGGAGGGAACGTATCCGCTCCCAGAAGCGCAGCTCGACCGGTTCATGTTCCATGTTTGGGTTGATTATCCGACGGCCGATGAAGAACTCGAGATCATCAAGCAGACGACGGCTGACATCGAGGTGAAGATCACGCCGACGCTGCATGCCGAGGAGATCGCCGCCTTAACTCGAATCGTCCGCAAAGTGCCCGTGGCCGATCACGTTGCCCGTTATGCGCTGGCACTCTCCCGGCTGACCCGCCGCCAGGAGCCTGACGCTCCGGAGTTCGTCAAGGAATACGTCCTCTGGGGCGCGGGCCCACGGGCCAGCCAGTATCTCGTCTTAGGAGCGAAAGCGCGAGCCGTGCTGATGGGCCGGCTGTTCGTCACCACCGACGACATCCGGGCCATCGCCCCGCCCGTCCTGCGCCATCGGCTGAAGCTTAATTTCAATGCCGACGCCGCGGGAGTGAACGCCGACGAAGTGATCCGGCGACTGCTCGCGCATGTTCCGGCAGTCGAAGAAACGGACCGCAACGGTAAGGTGGCCGATGTTTTCAAGAGCGCGTAGAGACTCGAGTGGTCCCGGCTATCGATCGCGCCGCGCCGTCGTTCTCGGGGCGGCCGGTTGGTGGGTGGTCTTGGCCTGGACGGCCGGGTGCGCCGAAGTGCGGCCCGAACAGATTCTGCAAGCTGGCGAGCACGACGTGGAAATCCTGGGGCCCGTAACTCCTCCTCGCCACGTCGAACTCAACGACAAGTTCCTGCGGGCCCTCGATCGCGACCCCGAGTGGCGGGAAGCCGTTCGAGCGCATCCTGCCGGCAGACCGTTGCCCTACGACTCGCGTTGCGGACTCACGCGATCAGAGTTTGACGAAATGCTGGCTCTCAGTGCGAAACTGACGCACGGAAAGGTGGGGGAAGGCAAGCTGCGAATCAAAACCCCGGCCCCGGGTGTGTACGCACTCGAAGGAGACGACAGGCTGCCCCACCTCGTTGGGATTGAGGTCGATTTGGTGAACAACGTCGTGCGCACGCCGCTCGGCGAAGCGACCGATTGCTCCGATGTCGATATGGCCGCCGACTCGCTGCTCGGCGCCTGGGCCGGCAAAAAGTGGACGCTGAGCAAACCTCGGACCGCCGACCAGGAAGAGTTGAGGGTGGAGTTGATGGTGGGGAAGCAGACCCAGTCAGGCCAGGGACTGTTAGTCTACCGCGTGCATCGCGGCGGCCGCGGGGGTAGATCGGTGATCCTGGAAACGATCCGGTTCAATATCTCGAAATCCGACTGAATTCCCTAGAGCCCCGAACGCTCGGACCATGGACCGATCTCAAACCCATTCGCTCGACCCGCACACGCTCGCAAAGCTCAAAGGGCTGTCGCTCCGGGCGCGGCATATTGTCGAAGGCTACGTCGCCGGTCTGCATAAAAGCCCGTACCACGGCTTTTCGATCGAGTTTGCCGAGCATCGCGAGTATGCTCCCGGCGACGACCTGCGGTATGTCGACTGGAAGGTCTTTGGCCGGACCGACAAGATCTATCTCAAGCAATACGAAGACGAAACCAATCTGATCTGCTATCTCGCGCTCGATGTGAGCGAGAGCATGCAGTACAAGAGCGCGGGAGCGGCGCTGTCGAAGAGTGAGTATGCGCAGTGCGTGGCGGCGGCGCTAGCGTGGCTCGTGCTGCAGCAGCAGGACGCCGTGGGCCTGGCCACGTTTGACAGCCAGATCCGCACGCTCCTGCGGGCCAGCGGCAGCCCGTCGCACCTTGAGCAGTTACTGCACGTGATGGAATCGGCCGAGCCGGGAATGAAAACCGCAGCCGGACCGATCTTTCACGAACTGGCCCAGCGGCTCACCAAGCGGGGCGTCGTGGTCGTGCTCTCCGATTTTTTCGACGACGTGAACGCCCTGGTCGCCGGGCTCAAGCACTTCCGCCACCGGCGGCACGACGTAGTTCTGTTGCATGTCCTCGACCCGGCCGAGATCGATTTCCCGCTGAGCGGGCCGACCCAATTCAAGGGGCTCGAGGGACTCCCCGCGGTGAACGCCGATCCCACCGCGATCCGCCGGGCGTACTTGCAGGAGTTCAATGCCTACCGGCAGTCGCTCGAGCGGGCCTGTCGGATGCAGCAGATCGAATACGTTCTCATGCGAACGGATCAGCCGGTCGACGTCGCCCTCTCCAGCTTCCTGGCGACGCGTCGCCAGCGGGTGGATTAGCAGAAGCTACTGGACAGAACTACTGGGCAAACCGCAGTTCGTGCTGCACTTCGTAGGTGCGGCGGGAGCAGTCCGCCTTGCCGACGTTATCGAGCGCGATTTGATAGAGTTTCTGGCCGTGTGGCGTCGGATAGCGGCCCGTGATGCAGGCCTGGCAAAGGTCGCTCGTGGGCTTGCCGATGGCATTGGCGATCGACTCAACGGGCAGGTAGCGAAGCGAATCTGCCCCGAGGGCCTCAGCCATTTCGGCCTGAATTTCAGCAGTCAGCTCTCGGCCCCGAAGTATCCGCGGGGCAAACAACTCGTCGACCGTGCTCATGTCGATTCCATAGAAACAGGGCGCGACGATCGGCGGACAGGCGACGCGGACGTGGATCTCTTTCGCCCCGCCAAGCTTGCGAATGCGATTCAGCAGCACGCGCATTGTCGTCGAGCGGACAATTGAATCTTCGACCAGGAAAACCCGCTTCCCTTGCAGCACTTCGCGCAAAGGGGTGTACTTGGTCTCGGCTTTCTTGATCCGATTCCCGCCTTCGATAAACGTCCGGCCCGAGTAGCGATTGCGGATGAGTCCTTCGCGAGAGGGAACCCCCAGGCGGTGAGCCATGGCGTCGGCAGCCGCTTTACTGGTGTCCGGCACCGGGACGACGATCGTGTCTTCGTCGATCGGCACTTGCCCTTCCGCCCGCTCGATCCGGGCGAGTTCCTCGCCCAACCGCGTCCGCGACAGGTACACGCTCCGTTCATCGAGCGTGCTGGCGACGTTGGCGAAATAGATCCATTCGAAATAGCAATGGGCCGGCGGCTGGACCTCGGCAAATCGCTCGATCCGAAACTCTCCACCGGTGATCGTAATCGCCTCGCCCGGCGGCAGCGAATGGATGCTGTCGGGCTGAAATCCAAGGTTCAACAGCGGCACGCTCTCGCTCGCCGCGGCAAACAGGTTTCCCTCTTTTGCGTAGCAGAGCGGCTTGATCCCCAGCGGATCGCGGGCAACGAGCATGTCTCCCTGGGCATTGAGCAGCACGAGGCTGTACGCCCCGTCGAACCGCTGACTGACCGACCGCATTACGTCGACCAACCGCGGACGCCGGTCGCCCGACATTTCGCGGCTGATCTCGTGCATGATGATTTCGGTATCGTTTTCGCGGGCCAAGTGGTTGTCGGCCTCGCTCAAAATTTTGTCCTTCAACTCCTGAAAATTGGCGAGTTGACCGTTAAAGCCGAATGCGAACCACTTGCGCTTTTCGAGGTGTGGTCGTTCGAACGGCTGAGCATAGCTGCGGTCTTCGGCGCCGCAGGTGGCGTAGCGGACATGACCAATCGCGGCCCGACCGGCATATTGCCGCATCAGGCTCTCGGCCTTCCCACGATGCGAAAGCCGAAAAACCTCGCTGACCGTACCGATGTCTTTGTGTGTCTCCAGCAGCAAGTCGCGGCCCGGATTGAAGCTGGTCATCCCCGCGGCAAGCTGCCCGCGATTCTGTATATCGAGGAGCATCCGCGGCAAGAGTCGCGACGCTTCGTCGGGGCCCCCTTCCGGGCAAAGCGGATGCAAGTCGCCGGGAAGGTGGTAGACGGCGGCGATGCCGCATTCGTGATGCAGTTCGCTCATCAGCTCACGAGGGGCGACGGGGTTCGCCGCGGTAGAGGGAAGGGGCGCTTCCTGCAAACTTCATCATACGGGGGCGGAGCTTTCCCCTCAAGTTGCCGCACAGATGCACCCCAGCCGTCGCGGGAAGACGCAGGTGGCGAAACTCAAATGCAGCGACATTTCCTGCAAATGCAGATCAACTGCTCTGCATTAACGGGGCTGAACGGTACTTTGCGAAGCTCGCAACGGAACTTCACCGACCATCAGTCGTCAACCCGTCAGCAAACTGACAGGTTCACTCGGGTTTGCTGGTAGGCGCGTCCGCACCTTTCTCCACGTCCCCGTCCTCGACAAGTGGCTTCTCCTCGACTCTCTTCTCGTCCTTCTCGTCGGGCTTAGCGCCGCGTTTGGAGGCCGGCTTCTTTTTGGCGCGATCGGTCTGCAGGGCGGCCTTCTCCTCATCGTTGAGCTTTCCGTCGCCATCCTTGTCGTAGAGCGCGATCAGCGGATTGGTTCGCCGAGTTGGCTTTCGTCCCGCTGGTTCCTTTCCCGCGCCTGGCTCGCCGGCTTCCCCGAAAAAGCCGGCTCCAGCTGGGCCGTTCGGTGTCAGTCCCGGGCCAGTCGCCGGTCCACCGCCTGCTTGCTGGCCGCGATTGCGCTGCATAGCAGTCTGAGCCGCGAGCTGTTCCGCCGGACTCAGCTTGCCATCGCCATCGGCATCGAATTTCTTGAGAAACTCCTCGGCCCCATGGAACCCGCCGGGGAGCACACCGGACCCAGGTAGTCGGCCCTGGCGGCGCAGTTCCTCCTGGGCTCGCAACTGCTCGTCGCCCGAAAGCTTACCGTCTTTGTTTGCGTCGTAGCGCTCCAGGATCTTTTGCTGCGCTTGCTGGCGGGCTTTAGCCAGATCAAGCCCCGCGCCGCCGGGGTTCTGGGCGTGCGCGGTGGGAACAAAGCCGGCTGCCACGAGTGTTGTGATTAGGCCGCAGGCAATCAGGAAGCACTTCATCAAATGGCTCGCGGGAAAGTGCGGAGTGTCAGGCAGGAAACAGCCAGTGCAGACATAGTCTATTTAGCATACCTCCGCAAACGGGCGATTCGCTAGAGTCGAACTGGCTGTTCTGGCAACCACTTAGCCGCCGCCAAATACCGGCAGGAAGTGAACTTCGCTCCCCGCCGCAACCTTCGCGTCCAGTCCGCGACGACTGAGCGTTCCATCGATCGACACTTGCAGCGCCGGCGAGAGTTCCCCCCTCTGGCACAGCCGGCCAGCAATCCCCGCGTAGCGACTGTCGAGTGCCGCCACCACTTCCCGAACGCTCCCGCCGTCGATCTCCAGTTCGGCGTTTCCACCTGTTAGATCGCGCAGCTGCGGGGGAATAAAGACGCGCGGCATCGAAGGTCTTCCAAAATTATCCG
>JALORD010000696.1 GCA_025459145.1 Pirellulaceae bacterium
TTTTGGACCTTATTTTGCTGCGACGCAGCAATCTGACCAGAAGGTTGTCGCTTGGCTGGCGACTTATGACGATAGGTCAGTGTGCCGCAATGGGATAACGAAGCGCCGACGCTCCCAACAGGGTCCCAAAAATTTCTATTAATTAATGGGTTACGTAGTCGTTTATACTTCCTGGGAATCTGCAACCGGCAGTCGGCCCTATTGCAATAGGGCGAAATCATGACGAAAGATGCGACGAGCGGCAACCCCCCGAACGTCAACTCCCTCCCAATTTGGGCAGTATGCTGCATATCTTGCCCCGTACACGCCGTATTACACGGACCATATCGCGCCTTCGCTCAACATGGCCGCAAACAGCGATGTATCGGTTAACAGCCACATTCCAATTAGATCAAACAAGCAGCTAGGGTGTGAACACCCGACGTGCGGCGCAACCAGCACACAGGCCGGAAGTTTTGCGCGCAGGGGAAAGATATCTGCGGCCGGGCCCGACAGTCGCTATAAACAGAATTAGCCATCCAATCGCAGGATTAGGTAGGAGTGAGCGCGAGTTGAACAGAGCCAGGCATGCAGCCGCTGTCACGGCGGTCTTCTCGCTTCTCTTCGAATCGCTAGCCCCGGCCTTTGCCGCCCCGCCGGCTCCTACAGGCGATTATGCTGCCTGCCAGACGACAAACGAGGCAGACTTTCGCAAAGCCGTTCTTGATATCACCACTGCCAGTCTCACCCGCGGCACCTCGACGATCGACTATCGCGCCGCCGTCGCCGACGAATGGCGGCGGCTGGACGTTGGTCGGACAATAGACGCCGAGGTCGATAAAGCATTCGAGGGAGTCAAAGACGAACAGAGTTGGGGCAGTCTCCTTGAATCGCTGGGCAGTGAGAACAAGGCTCGAGAATTGACGATCGCTTTGACCGAGCGGGTCTACAGGTCGCCAGCGGTGCAGACGGCGATAGAGAACCTCGCCACCGGTGTCGGTCGCGGTATCGGCAGTCGCATTGAACTCGCGACGTCCGATGCTGCTGGACCGGCGATTGAATGCATGAAAGCATTCTTGGGCCCTCGCTACGGGTCGACGGTTGCCGGCGTGGTCACCAGCACCGCGGGCAAAGAGTTCGAAGTCGGCACACAAACCGCCGGCGGCGACGTGACTGCGGGTGGCGTTCTCAATCAAACGGCAGGCGGGATCACAGGCGCAGCGATACTCGTGATGCGCCGTCAGATCGGCAATATGGCCGGTCGTCTCGGTCAGCGCCTCGTGGGGAGCGTTCTGTCCCGCCTCGTTTCTGTCGTCGCGGGCGGCGTAGGCCTCGTGCTGATTGCGAAAGATGTCTGGGACCTGCGCTACGGCGTTCTCCCGATCATCGCCAACGAACTGAAATCGACAGAAAGCAAGGCAAAGGTCCAAGAGGAATTGGCCGCTTCCATTTCAGACCAAATCCGCGACCATGTCACCGAGATTGCCGCTCACGCCTCCGATCGCATCGTCGAAATCTGGAAGGAATACCGCGCTGCGCACGCCATGGTTCTGGATCTCGCAGAACGAGAGGCGGATTTCCGCCGGTTCCTGGACCGCGTGCGCCCCGACGCCTTGCCCCGCGTCGACGAGGTCAGCGCCCTGCTTCTGCCGGTCGAGGGCGAGGCTGGCGTGATGCGCCGCCTATCCGACGGTCGCCCGTCAGACCCGATCGCTTGAATCAGCGTTAGCGTGGAGTGCGGTCGCTGGCGTTCGCATCGACAAGGTGCTGGAGTTTGAGGTTTTCCAACGCGCCAAACCGGGTGATTTCACGACCCAATCGCTCGAACGGGTGGTCTCCCTCGACGATCCCGTTGCGATCAAACGTCTGGTCGCGATGGCCCCAGCAACCAGGGACGTTTTGTTCGATCTCGACCCCAAAGTCTTGACGACGGCCGCCCGAGCGCTCGAAGAAGGCGAACTCACCACATTCGCGGGCTACCTTACGGGCCTGCCCGCACCGACGAGACAGCGTCTGCTCGATCACGTCGCCGCAAATCCTGCGGCTCTGAAGTCTTTGGCTCGTCAACGCATTCGGGACGCTGTCCTCGCGAGCAAGGATCAGGGTACAGCCCTAGACATCATTCTCCGCCCTGACGGTGCAGACACACCGGCGGCTCTGCAAAACGATATTCGTTTGGCTTGGGAAGGCCAGGTTCATCCTGAAATCCTGTGGCATCGGCACCCGATCCTGGTTGTCTTGACCGGGCTCGCATCGATAATACTTTTGTTGCTTCTGCGGCGGGTTTTCCGGGGTCCAAGGTCCAAGAGCGGCGGTTCAGGGGCTAACTCGGATACAAGTACCGGCCGTGCAGCCTCGTCCCCCAGTCCGATCGAAAGCTGACGCTGCTGCCAATGGGGAGCACGCTGGCCTCTACATTTCCTCCACAGTGTTGTTCCCGCACCTGTGTGACGCTCGGACCTGTCCTGCTATAAGCAGCGCAGCATGTTCGAGGCCGAGGGGGGGCAACACATGGCGAAAGCGCTGAAGTTCCGGCCGCAAGGGGAGACCACGATGGGATTGAAGGCACCTGGCATCCTGACGTTCATGATCTCAGTG
>JALORD010000038.1 GCA_025459145.1 Pirellulaceae bacterium
GAATCGGGCGAATTGACCGTGGCAGATCTGGATCTGGCCGTTCGCAAGAAGGAATGAGAGTCAACAAGCAGTTCGTCGAATGGGCCGGCGTCATCGACCGTCGCCATCTTCCATTCGAAAAAAACAGCCGCAAGGCATAAATCCTTGCGGCTGAGCATCTTACGGCAGTTGCGGAGCAAGGATTTGAACCTTGACTAACTGATTCAGAGTCAGTCGTGCTACCGTTACACCACTCCGCAGTGGCGGCTACGCTCAGCGGATTTAGCGGATTCCGCCGGACTTTCCGCTGGCGACCTGCGCCTAATTACAACAGACCCCTGCGGATCGGGCAAGGTGAGGATCGGCGCATTCCGGCTGGGCGAATGGCCGGCTGGCGCGAAGCAACTGTCTCCGGGTGATTTGAAGTCTATCCGAGTACCCACACCCCGGCCCTCTCCCTGGGGGAGAGGGAGACAAATGGGATAGGCCTTTATTCGGACGGCGATCAAATCAGCTCGCGGATGGGTTTGCGGATTTCGGTCAGGTATTGCGGCCGGCCCGCGGGGTCGATGAGCTGTGTCGTCGCCACGTCGATTCCCAGGTTGTGATAGAGCGTGGCAAAGACTTCCTGCAGATGGACCGGCCGGTCCTTGGGCTCTTCGGCGTTGGCCGACGAGCTGCCGATAGCTTGCCCCAGCCGCATGCCGCCGCCGGCCAGAAAGCCCATCGCGACACGCGACCAGTGATCGCGTCCCGCGCCGCTGTTCACGCGCGGAGTGCGCCCGAACTCGCCCCACATCACAACGGTCACGTCCTTGTCGAGCCCGCGGTCGGAGAGATCCTGCAAAAGTGAGCTCAATCCGCGGTCAAGATTCGGCAATTGCCGGCGGAGTTGATTGAAGTTGTCGCCGTGCGTGTCCCAGCCGCCCCAGTTGAATGTGACCACGCGAACTCCCGCTTCGACCAGCCGGCGGGCGGTAAGGAACATCCGCCCTTCGTTCTTGCCGTACCGCTCGCGGACCGCCGGGTCTTCCTTGTTCAGATCCAGGGCATCGGCCACCTGGCCGCTTGTTACCACTCCCACGGCCCGCTGTGTGAACGAGTCGAGGGCCTCCATCTTGTGCGAAGCGTCGACATTGCGGCGAATCTTGTCGAGCGACGCCAGCAGATTGGTGCGCGAGTTGAGCCGCGCCTCGTCCATGCCGCCGACCAGCCTGAGGTCTCCTCCTTGCGGCTGATACGGCTTGTGCACCGGGCCCAGATACCCTTCGTGACCTTCGTTGTAGGCGATGTAGGCCGGGGCGCCGCTTCCGGTTGGACCTTGCAGCCGACTGACAACGCTGCCGATGCTGGGCCGCCCGCCGATATTCCGCAGGTCGTTGCGGCCGAAGCCCGTCTGCGTGTGGAAATTGCTGTGATCGTCGAACATGCCGACCAGCGAGCGGATGACGGCGTACTTGTCGGCCATCTGGGCCAAGAGCGGCATGTGCTCGCAGATTTCGATCCCGGGAACGTTCGTTTGGATCGGGTTGAATTCGCCCCGAAACTCGCGTGGCGCATCTGGCTTTAGGTCGAACATGTCCTGGTGGCTGGGACCGCCCCCCAGGTGAATGTTGATGACCGCCTTATGTGAACTGCCCGTGCCGGCCGCAGCCTCCGCCCGCAACAGGCCCGCCAGCGACAAATTGCCCAGTGCCAAACCGCCCAGCGATGCCGCACCCAGTCGCAGTACACTCCGCCGCGAAACTCCGTTGCACAGCCGCGAGCGGGTTCCGAATCGCACTTCGAGCATGGCAAATTCTCCAGGGAGGAAGTCGCGTCGTCCAGGTTCGCCGGAATGCGGTCAAAACTGGACGGCGACAGTTCGTGGGGCAGTTAGCGGGGCGACGATCGAGGCCACTTGGCTCCAACCGTCCAACCGTATATTGCCGGGACAGGGGTAATCGTTACGAGGCGGACGGCCCAATTATCGCGCGAAGCGATTGAACAAATCAACAGAGATTGATGATTTTTGTTGGGATCGCGACGACGCTTACAAGCCCCCGACTCAACTTTGCCAGACTTCAGCGGGACTTGTCGTTTGAGATTCGCCGCGCCGCATGCGACAATCAGCCAGTCTTTTCCCCTGGAAATCCCGGACCTCTCTCGACCATGCCCAAACCACAGCGAGCCCCGCGCGGCGGAGTAGCCGTGCGCTCGTCCCCCCGTTTGACTCAGGGAAGGAAACGAGTTGCTCCTTGCGATCCACCTTCGGCGGCCACGCCGGCGGCAGGATTTTACAGCGTGCATCCCGGCGTGCTGATGATCGAGCGGTGGATCGCCACGTTGCCGGCCAAGACCGGCCGCTCCGTCGAGGCCTGGCTGGCCGAAATCGACTCGCATGGCTTTGCCAAGCCTGAGGTCTGCAGCCGCTGGCTGGAGACCCAACATCAGTTCAGCGCCAAGGCGGCCGCTTGGCTGTCCGGCAAGGCGTTTGCCCCCGGCGGCCAGCAACTGGCTGAATCGTCCGCCGATTACCTCACCGCCTGTCCCGGGTATGTCGACCGGCTGTTCCGTGGGCGCAATGCCGGGCTGCGGCCGCTGTACGACAACCTGGTGGCGCTTGCGCATTCGCTGGGGGAGGAACTGCGGATCTGTCCCACTCACTCCTGCGTGCCGCTCTACCGCCAAAGGCTCGTCGCCGACATCCGCCCGAGCGGCGGCAAGCGCATCGAGTTGGGGCTCGCTTTGGCCGATGAACCGGCATCGCCCCGCCTCGCGGCCGCGGGAAGCCGCGGCGGCAAGTCGCGGATCACGCACCGCGTCGACATCGCCTCGCCCGACGAAATCGACCTGCAAGTCCGCCGCTGGCTGAAACAGGCCTACGAGCGGGGTGCGGCGGAATAGCGGCGCAATAACGCAGGTCGCTCAGCCCGCATGATTCGTCGCCCGCGAATTCAACCACCTCCAGACCACCAGGAGACACCGACCATGTCGCGCGCAAGATTCGTCCTGCTCTCCTCGAGCCTCATCGCTGTCGTGCTGGCGGGAACGCTGGCAGTGACCAGCCGTTCGCAGCAGCCCGCGGCGGGACCGCGACTGCCTGGGGCCCGGCTGGCCATCGAAGCGGCCGACTATCCCAGCCTGCAGGCGGCGATCGACGCTCTTCCCGCCACCGGGGGCGTCGTGCGGCTGCCGGCAGGAACGTTTGAGATCCGCGAGCCGCTGCGAATCACGCAGGAAGACGTGCTGCTCGTGGGAGCAGGAACCGCGACACACATCAAGAACGTAAACACCAGCGGGCAGCCCGCACTCGTCATCGAGTCGCCCGAGATCGCCGCCAAACCGCGGGCCGAATTGTGGCGGATCGAACTGGCCGACCTGCGGCTCACCGGCAATGAGCAGAGCGGCCACGGGATCCACGCCCGCAATGTGAACGAGATCTTCCTGCACGGCGTCACCGTCAGCTACCACGGCGGCGACGGCGTGCGGCTCGATCAGTGCTACGAAGACCCACGGATCTGCGATTCGCTGTTTACCTACAACAAGGCCTGCGGCGTGAATCTGCTCGGCTGCCACGATATCGTTGTGGTCGGCAACCAATTCGAGGAAAATCTCGACGCCCTGCAGTGCAGCGATGGCTTCAACCTGTGCATGACCGGCAACAACCTCGACGACCACTTGCGGGACGGCGTGGTGATCGCCAACACGTATGGCTCGGTCGTCAGCGGCAACATGATCGAGGAGTGCAATGGCCGCGCCATCGTCCTCGACCGGGATTGCTACGGCATCACGCTCTCGGCCAATGTGATCGCCCACGAAGTGGCCGGCGGAATCGATTTGATCGACGCCCACGGCTGCACGGTGAGCGGCAATACGTTCACAATCGTCAAGCAAAACGCCCTGCGGATCGGCCCGGCCAGCGGACGAATCACGGTGACGGGTAACAACTTTTCGAGCAGCTACATTGGCGAAGGCAAAGACAAGCGGGCCGAGAATGATCGCACGGCGTCGGGAATCGTCCTGGCCGGCACGCGCGACATCGCCATCACCGGCAACGTCTTCTCAGGCCTCTCGACCAAGGCGGTCGAACTAGCCGGCGACAAGCCGTCCGAGGGGATCCTCTTCACGAACAATGTGCTAGTCGATGTCGAAAGCGACCTGAAACAAGAGTAGGGCCGCGCCAGCCCTTGCTACGTCACCTTCGCGGCGGTCACCGCAAAGCTGAGCGTGACCGCTGGCTTACCGGCACAGAGCACTTTGGCCGAGAGGAAGAACGCGTCCCCCATCCGGTCGTCGAGGACGACCTCCAGCCGGACGGTGTCTCCCGGGCGGACCATCCGCTTGAATTTGACGTCGTTCAGCCGGCCGGCCACGGGGACGCCTTCTCCGCGTTCGACCTTGCTAAGCAGGACTGCCCCGGCCTGCATGGACGCTTCGCACAGGATGACCCCCGGGACGAGCGGAAAATCGGGATAGTGTCCCTGAAAGAACCATTCGTCCGGGCGAAACGTCTTCTGGCAGACGATCCGCTCGCTCTCCCACTCGAGCACTTCGTCGACGAGGAGCATCGGCGGGCGGTGGGGAATCGCGTCGAGAATCTGCTGGAGCGACATGAGGCAAGGTGCAGGGGACGGAGGACAGGGAACAGACAGGTTCAAGGCCGCATCAGGAGCGTGTCGACGTCGTTGGCCACGATCACACCATAGTTGATCGCGCCGAGCCAGCCCGACATGATTATCCCGACGCTGCCTGCGTGGTACAACCCGCGAATCTGCTCGGGCAATCCGCGGCTCACGGCGAGCCCTTCGAACTTGGTGCCAAAGCTCGCCCCAGCCACGTGCTGCGTGTAATGCTCGAACGTCCGCGGCGTGGCTGCTTCGACATGATCGATCCGCTCCCGAATACCGGGCACGTAGCGGTTCAGGTGGTCGAGCGTCGTCTCGATCAGGTGCCGCTTGTCGGCCTCGTACTGTTCGTCGCTGAGCCCCTTCCAATCGCTGTAGTTGGCGTTGGTACTGCTCACGATCAGGCACCGCGGCCGGCCCTGCGGCCGAGTCCGCGGATAGTAGAACGAATATGTCCGGCTGGTGACATCTTTGCTCAGCAGCGACTCGGTGCGAAACGTCGGTGCAGTCGATGTGAAGAACAGATCCCCCATGCTCTCGTCGATCCGCTCGTCGGGCTTCAGAGCGATGTAGACCTGTGTGCTGCTGTTGTTGAGCCGCACGGCGCGGGCGTCCTCGACAAACTTCGGATCGAACCGCTCGGGGCCAACCAGGCTCAGGATCGTGTGCCGCAGGTTCGAATTGCTGACGACCGCCCGGCAGCGGATCGTGCGGCCGTTGACCGTGACGCCGCGGATGCGGCGCCCGGCCAGCGGGCTTTCGTCCACTTCGATCCGCTCGGCATTGCACTTGATCCGCACATCGACGCCGCTCTTCACGAGGTCGGCCTGCATCAGCTCGACCAACCGGTCGGTCCCCCCTTCGAACGTGTACACTCCCTTGCTCATGAAGTTCGAGAAGACGATCCCGTAGGTGATCGCCGGGTCTTCGAGCGTCGAGCCGTTGGCGTAGGTAATCGGCTCCATCAGGAGGCGAATCACATCTTCGCGGCCGGGAAAGAACCGCTCGAACAGCTCGCGCGTGGTCAGCCGCTGGTCGTCGTAAAAGTTCATTCCGCGGGTCGTGTCGAAGAACGCTTCGACGGTCGCCCGTTCGATGCCAAACTTCGTCGTGAGTAGTTCGGTGAAATCGGCCCGGTTGTAGCTCGTGGTGAGCGAGAACATCGGGTTGTCGAAGCGGATCGCCTTGAGCGGCACAATTGAATCGGCAATCTCGCTCGTCCAGTACCGCTTGCAGCTTTTGATCATCCCGTGCGGGAAGCCGTGCAGCGAGATGTCAAAAATGTGGCCGCCCGGCCGCTTGAACCAGGTCGCCATGCCCCCCAATTTGTAGTGTTGTTCAACGAGGAGCACGCGGTGGCCGGCCCGTCCCAGGATGTTGGCGGCGGTCATTCCGGCCAGACCGCTCCCGATCACGACCACGTCGTACTCGTCCTGGGCACCGGCAAGAAAGTCCTTGGGCATAGCCCCTCTACGTTAGCAAAAGGGCCGAAAATCGGCAGGGGGCCGGCGGTGCTGGATGCCGGCGCGACCTCGCGCCGTGGAAAGACCAATTAAGGCCGATACGGACTAGGCCAGACGCGGCAGACCGGTTTCTCCGCACGGCGGTGGCCTGCCAGTTGCAAGTCGTGGCGAACGTCGTAGCGAGTCGGGCCGCTCTCGGTTGTGTAGGCGTAAAGCGGCACCGTTGCGCCCGGCTCCTTCGTATCTGCGGGCAGTGCGTAACCCACGACGAACTCACCAGCCGCTTGGTTTACACGGCCACGTTCGCCTAGCGCGGCGAGCCGCTCGCCATCGCTCACCAGCGCCACCGCCCCCGGCCGCGGCCGATCGAGGGCGAAGAACGCAATCCGGTCGTAGCGAGCTTCGGCCGCTTTCGTCGCCGGTGGCTTATCCACGGGCGACAGATCGCCCGCCTTCCCTGCTCCCGCCGCATCGTACACCGCCGCCGGCAACACCAGCCGCGGATCGTCGAGATCGACGCGGTACATGATCTGGTTGTAGTCGTACCGCGGCGTGCGTGTTTCGTTGCCGCTGAACGTGTGCGTGTAGGTTCCTTCAAAGTAGAGCTGCGAGCTCCCCGCAGGCGCGAAGTTCACGTGCTGCCGCGGATTGTAGAAACTGTACTTGTCGTGCGAGACGATTTTTCTCGCATAGACCCAAGGTCCCAGCGGCGAATCGGCCTCGGCATACCAGATCTCGCCGAGCAGCGACGTGCCCCCCAGCTCCAGCACAATGTTCGTCCACCGCTTCCGATAAGGGTTCCACGCCGCGCACGAGTTATGGTGCGCGAGCAGCGGCTTACCGCTGGCCGCATCGCGCAGCTGCACGAGCCCCTCCTCGGCCTTCAGCACACCGCGGCGAACCAGCTTGGCCTGGTCGGCGGTTCCCACGGGGGGCGTGTTCTTCTTCCACGCGTAGCGCACGTGCCCCGCGTCATCTCGATCGATTCGCCCGTCGTCGACCCGCGTTCCTTCCGCGAGGCAAGTGTACGCTTCGTACTGCGCCAGATCACAGTAGCTTTCGACTGTCGCCTTCACCCGCACGAGCGGCGTCGATGTCCCGAAATACAGATAGTCGGTGTCGCCTTCGCGATGCCGGAACGAGTGACCATCGGGATACGTGGGAACATCCGGCTCGAAGTCGATCACCCGCTCGAACGATTCTGTCTCGTCGTTCCAGATCGCGATCCCGCGGCGATAGACCGACAGCGAGCCCTTGATTTTCGCATAGCCGCACAGCATCCGTTCGCGGCCGCTGGCATCGGGCAGCACTGCCACGCCGTTGATCCACGTCGGCCCTTCGCCGGGCATCTGGCACGTTGGCCGGGCGAAGCCGTCTTCGCCTGTGTAGTACGAAAGGTCAACTCCCCGGCTGGCGTCCCACCCGGCGGCGCCCGGCAGCAGGCTCGTCGCCCCCGGCGTGTGAAAATTACCGAGCGGATACTTCGGGCGATTTGTATCTCCCCAGAACCAGTGCAGCCGCCCGCGATACTCGGCGGTCATCACGCTGTCGGAACCGATCACCTGGGCATTCAGCACCGGCTCGCGGATTGGTACCGCGCGCGCGAGGAGCAGCGAATCGCGGTAGATTCCCTGACCAGTCATCCGGTACAGCCGCTCGGCGATGTTCGTCCGTCGGACCTTGATCGTCGCCGAGCCGCCGGGCTTCGTGTCGAGCGCCGCGCCGCGAATGCCGAACCCGTCGGCTGCGTGTTCATAGCCGTGGCTTTTGACCAGGAAATGAACCCGCCGGTCCATGAGTCCCGGCTCGTCAAACGCCACGAGGCCTGCCGAATCGGTGACGTACGTAATCCCGCCCGTCGTCGTCAGTTCCACCAGCGGCACACCGCGGCCCGACTCGCTGTCGACCACTTCGATGGCAAAGGGATTGGCGGCCAGCAGGAGTGGCAGCAATAAAGCACAGGATGGATGCATGGCAGATGCGCGCTATCGCAGGGGACGGGGCCGCTCGCTCCCCGAACGAGGTCAATCGCCTTCGGAATGCAGTGCCGCCAAGTCGACGAAGCACCCTCGGCCGGCTCGACACTCGACCCGTCACGCAAATCCATCGGCAAGCGGGCCGACACCTAGACTAGACCGTCCGTTGCCCGCATGCCAAGCCTACCGCTCGTTCGCAGGCGCGGGCTCGGCATCACTGGCGGCTGGCGCATTCTCTTCAGCCGGTTCGTCGCTCCCCGCTCTGGTGAGATGCGTCTCGAGCAGCTTCTTCACTGTTTCCTGGACCAGCGCCGCCGGCAGCGCAAAGCTTTCTACACGGCCGGCGCGGGCGATGTTCAGCCCGATCGCCTTCCCTTCCAGATCGAGGATTGGCCCGCCGCACTGCTGCGGCGTCAGGACCGAGTCGTGTTGAATCGCGAGCGGAAAACCGGACCGCCGCTCCGAGAGTTTCCGATCGCCCAGCGTGTTCTGAAATTCGGCCCGATCGTCGCCGCCAAAAATCTTGGCCCGACTGCCGAGCGTCGCTTCGAGCGTCAGTTCTTCGCTGCCGCGGCGGATGAGCAAGTCGATCTTGTCGCCGGGCGGGTGACTGCCAATTGTCTTGACCAGTTTCTCGCGATCGGGCGTGTCGACGCCATCGACCTTTAAAATGATGTCCCCTGCTTTGAGCCCCGCCTTTTCGGCGGCGCTGTCGTCAAGCACTTCTTCGATCGTGGCCGGTGAATCCGTCATCGCGAGCGAAATTCCGAGCGCCCCCGGCTGATGTACGATTTTCCGCGGTCCCACGCTCAAAACGCCAACGGACAGCGGATTCAAATCGTCTCCCGAAGGGGCCCGATTTCGCCGCGTCGCAGGCACCCCCGGCGTGACGAGCCAACTACCGACGGGCGGCGAATCGCTCTCGCTCCAGGCGATTACCGGCAAGTCCTTCGCGTCGATCTTGAGCACGGCGAGATCCGTTTCGACGTCGACGCCGACGATCGCCGCAGGAAGCTGCCGGCGATCGTACAGCCGGCATTCGAGGCTCCCGGTCAGTTCGCTGGCCTTGGTGACGACATACCCATCCGCACGCACGATTGCGCCGAGGGCCAGCGCCGAGCTGTTTCCTTCGCGATAGATCTCGACCGTGCTCTGCATCGGCAGGGCCACGACCTCGCGAAATGCCGCCAGCACCTTCGGCGGAAACCGTTCATCGGCCGAGAGACGCGAACCTCCGACCAGAAGCCCCACCAGGGCCACCAGTGAGGCCAGCCACGCGGTGGAACGAGCGCGTTGAATCATCATGGTACCGCCTGGGTAGTTCGTTGTTGTAGCCAATTCACGTTATCTCCCTCGGGAGACGACCGGGGTGTGTGGGTTCCCGGCTGGGCTCTCAGTCGATCTTGCCCATCGTGATTGTCAACTCTTTCGTCTCCTCGCCGCGCTGGACGGTGATCTTCACTCTGTCCTTCGGCTGAGTCTCCTGCACCGCGTCGATCAGCGACTTGAAATCGGTGATCTCTTTGTCGCCGAATTTCAGCACGATATCGCCCACTTCGAGCTTCGCCTTTTCGGCGGGCGAGCCGGGCTTCACCTCGGTGAGTTGGGCGTTCGTTGCCTCGGGAGCACCTTTCACCCCCAGGTACGGCGTATCGCCCGGATAGTGACCCCACGCCTCGGCTTTCGTCAGCCGATCCCAAGTCTCGGAAAACGTCGACACGGGAACGTGCATGTTCGCTTTGATGTCGCTCGCGATCCGGCTGTTGATGCCGATCACGCGGCCGTACATATCGAACAGCGGGCCCCCCGAGTCGCCGCCGACCAGCGTGCAGTCGGTCACAATCGTCTTGTCATTGCTGATCCACTGCACCCGGCCCAGGCGCAGCACCGCCTGCCGATCTTCCTGGTAACCGCCGGGATGTCCCGTCGCCAGGCACCACTGGCCCAGCTTCATGCCGTCGATTTTGCCCATTTCGGCAAATGGCAGGTCATCGACGCCGTCGATTTTCATCAGGCCCGAATCGAGCGAGCGATTCAGCCCGAGCGTTTTTCCCTTTAGCTTCCGGCCGTCGGACAGCAGAAACAGCACATCGCGATTCGGCCGACTGGCGACGTGCGCAGCCGTCAGCACATAACCATCCTTACTGATGATCACGCCGCTCCCCTGGGCGTTGCCGACCGTCACGCCGACCGTCGTTCTCACGAGTTGGCCGGTCAGTTGGCGCACGTGGTCCTGCATCGCCCGCAGGTCGGACAGGCCGCCGGGAGTCGCCCCGCCGAAGAGCCGCTCGAGGCTCTCCTTGGCCGCTTCTTCCCGCGCGATCTCGGCGGGAGTCGGCATCGTCGAAACGGTTTCGGCCGAGACCGCCGATTCGACCGCAGCCTTGGCATCCGTCGGAGCGATCACCGCGGGAGCCGCGTCCGCATCCACGGCCAGGGCGGCTGAACTCGACCACCAGTGGGTGCCCGAGAGAAGGGCGAGGGCCACCGCGGCCCATCGCAAGGGCCGCGTGGAAAATCTTCCCGGGTGCGCACTGGTCCAGTCAGGCCGCCTTCGCATCGTATATATCTCCCACGATTGGCTGCTGGCAATTTTGGCCAGGGACGCGCAGGATCGCGCCCTAACCATTAAGCCGCATCTTACTGCATTGAGTTTCGCCCTGACCACAAAAATGTTCTGGAAATTCCTCTCCGACCGGCTGGCCGCAAGGCTCGTCCGACAGTTACCGGCAATCGGCATTCCTTTTTCATCGGCCACACCGCTAGTTCGGCCCAAGCCCTTGTCGGCCAGCGACTTGTGAATGATCGCGTCAACCGGCAAACTTGAGTGAGCCGTACAATCTTGCGCCGCCCGCGCTCATTTCCTGAGCAGACCAATTCACCGCCCGACGCGGCTCCTTGATCGGCACGAGTACGAACGTCCACACCATTATTCCCCAACTCCCCCCAGATGGCAAAGCTGATCTTTGGTTGCGGCTACCTTGGCGAGCGTGTCGCGAGGCGCTGGCTGGCCCTCGGCGAGACCGTTTATGCGGTGACGCGCAGTGCCGATCGGGCCACCTTGTGGAGCCAAATCGGCCTCCGCCCGATCGTCGCCGACATCACGGCCGACCAGGCTCCCGCGCTTCCCGCCGAGATCGACACGGTGCTGTTTGCCGTTGGCTACGACCGGCAGCCGCGGGCCGCGGGGAGTGCCGCAGCGCCTTCGTCAACGACGTCCGATGCCCCGCCATCGATCCACGATGTCTATGTCGGCGGCCTCGCCCGAGCCCTCTCGTGGCTGCCGCCTTCGACTCGCCGGCTGATCTACATCAGCTCGACCGGCGTCTATGGCGACGCCACCGGCAGCGAGGTGGACGAAACGTCGCCCTGCCAGCCGCAGCGTGAAGGGGGCCGCGCCTGCCTCGCGGCCGAACAGTTGCTGCACGCACCGGCGTGGGCCGAGCGGTCGGTCATTCTGCGACTCGCCGGAATCTACGGTCCGGGACGGATTCCGCGGAGTGCCGACCTGCTGGCCGGCCGGCCGATCGACGCCCCCCGCGAGGGCTGGCTCAACCTGATCCATGTCGACGACGCGGCGGGAATTGTCCTGCAGGCGGCGAATGCCGACTTGTCGCGAGTCGCCGGTCCGCGGCCCGTGCTCTATGTGGTCTCCGATGGCCAAGCCGTCCCGCGGGGCGAATACTACCAAGAGCTGGCCCGCCTGCTCGGCGCGCCGCCGCCGCAGTTTGTGGAGCCAACGGCCGACTCGCCCGCCGCGGCCCGCGCCGCCAGCGACAAGCGGGTCATGCCGCACAAGCTGCTCCGCGAAATCGCGCCGACGCTCGTCTATCCCAACTACCGGGCCGGACTCGCGGCGATCGTCGGCCAGTCCGACAAAAACGGCCCGTGACACTACCCGCCGCTGCACCGCGCCGCTACGCTCAACACTACCGCGGCGGAGGCTTTTCGCCCGGCTCGATTCTCGTCTCCTGAAAGCTCGCATGGTCTTCCCCGTCGGCGACGACAACAGCGACCGCACGATTTTCCCCTTCGTTACCGTGGGGCTGATCGTCATCAATTGCTTTGTGTTTTTGGTGTTCCAAGGAGCCGGCACGAACGAAGCGTTCACGATGGCCTTCTCGACCGTGCCGGAGGAGATCTCCACGGGCAAGGACCTGGTGACCGAAGATCGCGTACAGCGTTTTGACACCGAGCGGGGGCCCGTCGACGTCCCCATTCCCGGCCTCAAGAGAACTCCCGGCTCCGTCTACTTGACGCTCCTCACCAGCATGTTCATGCATGGCGGCTGGATGCACCTGATTGGCAACATGTGGTTCCTCTGGATCTTCGGCGACAATATCGAGGAAGACCTCGGCCACTATCGCTACCTCGCGTATTACTTGCTCTGCGGCCTGATCGCGTCGCTATCCCACGTGTTTGTCTCCCTGGGGGGCGATTCGGCCCAGATCCCCAGCCTCGGCGCATCGGGAGCCATTTCGGGAATCATGGGGGGCTACCTCCTTCTGCATCCCCAGCGCCGCGTCTCGGTCATTCTCCTCCGGGTCATGACTCAGGTCCCCGGCTGGGTAGCCGTCGGCCTCTGGTTCGTGTTTCAAATCGTCAGCAGCTTTCTCGATGCCAAGGGGACCGGCGGCGGCGTCGCCTACGCCGCCCACATTGGCGGCTTCATCGCCGGCGCCGCACTGGCCAAACCGTTCCTCCTCGGCCGCCCGCCCGTTCGCCGTACTGCGCGAGAACGAGCGCCAAGCTACGGCCGAGGTCGCTTCTAGCGCTTGGAGGCGGTCTTTGCCTTCGGTCGGCTTGGGGTCGACTTCTTAGGTGCGGACTTCTTGGCTGCCTTTTTCGGTGCCGGCTTCTTGGCCGTCGCCTTCGCAGGGGGAGCGGACGCCTTCGATTTGGCGGTAGGCTGCTTCTTCGTGGACGTTTTCTTCGACGTCTTGGCGGCCTTCGTCATCGTCCCCATCGCGGGCATTTGCTTGGCGATTTTTTTCGCGTTCGCACCGGCGACTCCGCCCACGACGGCGCCCACCGCGGCTCCCAGCGGGCCGACCATCGAACCGGCGGCAGCGCCGGCCGCGGCGCCCCCCACCATCCCCAAGGGGGACATCGATTTGGAATCGGTACTGGTTTTGTTAGCCTTCGCCATGCGATGTCCTCCTAGAGTATGGATGCTGGACCTGAACCTGCGACCTTACGGCTGGCGACAGGTCGCGCGAGCCAGAGCGGTTCAAACTTTTGAAAGCAATTCTTGCGCCGACATAACTCGCCACCACGATTCGCTCGCTTTGTTGCTCCACGCGTGAAGCAAGAGTGGCTGCCAAACGTTCACCATGCTTACGGGCGAATCACTCCGCCCGCGGCCT
The DNA here is from genome assembly GCA_025459145.1 of Pirellulaceae bacterium. Classification (GTDB taxonomy): domain Bacteria; phylum Planctomycetota; class Planctomycetia; order Pirellulales; family Pirellulaceae; genus CAYLLN01. The sequence goes on from JALORD010000038.1 coordinate 13,392, forward strand.
TCTGTGCGAATCCTAAGGCGAAAAATGGCTCACCAAACCGCCTCAATCTCGACCCATTCATAGGCCGCCAGGTCCAGCTTGAGTTTGCCGTCTTCGACGATCAGGTCGGACAGGCGGTTGCCGGTGAAGTCGATGCGGGCGCCTGATGTTATTGTGCGGAAGGCGCTCAGGGCGATGCTCACCGGCCGGCCGGCTGTTTCGAGCAGTCGGGCCCGAAAGCCCGCCAGCCGGCCTTCGCGGACCAGCGGCTCCCAGTGAGTCGAAATCACGTTGCGCGAACTGAGGTGCATCAGCCAGCCGGAGTTGCCCGACGTCGGGCGGGGAACTCCCGGCACCACGAGCGGCGGGGCGAGCAGGCCGATCGCTTCGTGCAGCGGGTGCGGCAAGTCGACGCCGATCCCCAGGCGGAACTTGCGGGCCCGCTCGTGCCGGCTGATAAGGAGCGTATCAAGCATCCGTAGCTCGTGACGCCGATGAAACGCCAGGCCCCCCGTGAGAATCGTCGTGCTCGCCTTCGCGCCCTCAATCTCGATGTAGTGCGGCGATTCGAACTTTTTCTCCGTCGCGCGGGTCCGGGTCTGGTGCTGCGTGCGGTAGAGCTCGGCCCCTTCGTCGGGCCAGGCAAAACGGGCGCAGAAGTACGAGTTCCACGGATCGGCCTTGGGCTCCTCCGCCGGATCGAGCTCGATCTCGACGTGCAGCACCCGACTGCCGCGCCACAGGCGATAGGTCTGCACAAAGCCGGCCAGGCGGCGGCCTTCCGAGTCGAGCAGCTGGCCGCGGGTGCGGATTTCGCCGAGCGTGGTCGTGGCGATCGTTGTTTCGATCGAGTCGGCGGCCATCACCGAGTAAACGGCCGATTCGTCCGGGTCGCGATAGGTATCCCCCGGCTTTTGCCGCGGCCCGGGCATCCGGAGGGCGAGTTGTTGCGACAGCCGGTTGCCCCGCGATTTGTACTCGTGCAGCGATGCCAGCGTCCCAGTCGCCGGGCTGATGATCGCCTCAAAAAACTCGTTCCGCAGCGTGTTTTCTTCGACGAGCAGGATGGATTTGCGATCGCTCGCCGGCGGTTTGCCGGGAGCGACGTGCACAAACCCCAGACCGGCCACATCGACGACGACCTGGCTCGTACCCTCGTGCTGGTCGGCGGCGTACACGGGCCGCTCGACAGTCGGCACACCTGCGAGGCCGGCCAGTTCCACGCCGATCCGGCGAACAAAGCTGTGCGGATTGATGATGAGCGTACCGGCGGCATCGGTGGACTTGCCCGGCGCAATCGCGCTCGCCAGTCGCCGACCGGCGGCCGCGGCCCTTTCGGTTTGCGCGGCGACAAGTTCGTCCCCGGCGGCGGCCTCGGTGCATGCACCGGTCGGCGACACGCCTTCGGCGGGCAACTGGCCGGTGACGAGCGTGGCGAGCGTGCCCGCCGTTTGGGCGATCTGCCGCGCCGTCTCGGCCTGCCAGTATTTGACGCTCGTCGTCAGCGGGTCGGACTGTTTGCGAATGATCGCCTGCTTGAGGTACGGCGAGCGATAGCGATCGGCCTCGAACCGATCGAGATGCCCCGGGGCGGCCGTATCGCGAAAGTACTGCGGGGCGGTGACGAACTTGCCGAGGGCAGCACAGTACTTGCCGATCCGCCGCAGGTCGTCGAGCCAGGGACTCGCCTGTCCCGGCCAGTGCGCGAGACAGAGCGTTGCGACGTGGTCGGAGTCCATCGACTCACCCATCTTGCCGGCCAGCGCGAGGAACGTCTGCGGCTTGCTGGCGTCGAGCGGCGTGCGGGCGATGGCGCCCACGGCGCTGCCGTCGAGTCCTTCCCAGCCGATCTTGAGCTGCAGTCCGTCGGGCGTTTTTCCTTCGTCGAAGCCGGTGTGCAGGGCGCCGCTGAATCCCAGGCGATGCAGAATGCCGGGAAGATGCGGCGTGAGTCCGTATCGCCAGCGGCCAAAGACCTCCGGCCGCGCGCCGAGGTACTGCTCGTACTGCGCGAGGCCTCGCTCGAGTTCGGCCAGGATCGTTTCGTGCGCCACCAGCGGCAGCCGCGTTTCGGTCGCTTCGCCGCCGATGAGGCCGACATCGCCGCGGGTGAGTCCCGCTTTCAAGGCTGCGAGCGTGCCCGGGTGTTTGCTGGCCATTTCGGCCACCAGATCAGCCGAGACAATAACGCTCGTGGGGACTCGCCGCGCGAGGTCCTCGGCGAGCGGCGCGCCGAGTGTGGTGGAGGCGACCATCGTCAGGTCGACGAGGAACGCATCGACCGGGTAGTAATGATCGCGCTCTTCGGCGAGGAGGCTGAAGCAGGCAGAGAGCTTTTCGCGGCAGAGTGCCAGGTCGCCGGTGACGGCTCCGCGGGCCGCGGCCAGCAGTGTGCTGCTGAAGAACACTTCGTCGAGGTTGCTCGAGTAGCGCATCTGCCGCGTGAGCAGTTGAATCTGCAGATAGCAGTAGCCGAGCGCCAGAAAGTCGGCGGCCAGTTCGTCGTCGACCGCGGGCCGGCCCTCGAGCGGCTCGAGGGCCGCCGCCACGATTTCGTCCCGGCTGGTCGTTTTGCGAATAAGCGTGGCACCAGCTTCCTTGGCCCGCTGGGTGAAGCCAGTGGGTAGCTTTTGCACACAGACCGTCGGGACGACGATCAGGCGGTCTTTGAGCTCTTGCGGTGGGTCCTCGATCCGCCGCCAGGCCGGAGCCTGTCCCGCCGCGGCCAGCAACACGGGATGCCAGAGGGCCGACCAGCTAGCCAACAGGCTCTGCGCGTCGTCCCCTTCGTGGTAGGTGGGAAAGTCCTCCAGGCTATGGCAGGGGAGCAGGATCAGCAGCTCTTGGTAGCGCATGCGGCAGGGGAAAGGCGAAAGGGAGGAACCGAAACCGGCAGGCCCCCAACAAGAAGGCCAAGCCCTACGATAGCTGCCATGCCGAGGAGCGTCGAGGTTGTGCCGTGCTTCGCGGGGGGCAGGCCCCAATGACAAGTGTCTAATGACCAGTGACAGGCCTGCCGCATTTGTCACGGGTCACTTGTCATTTGTCACTTGTGTGTTCCGCGGACGAGCCTTGCCAGGTCGTCGAAGTAGCCCGGATACGTTTTCGCCGTGCAGCCCGGATCCAGGACGACCACGCCGGGAACGACGAGCCCTGGCAGGGCGAGGCTCATGGCCATCCGATGGTCGTGGTACGTTTCGACCGTCGCGCCGCGGACCTGTCCTGCGGGAGGCGGCTCGATCCGCAGGCCGTCGTCCAGTTCTTCGACCAAGGCGCCGAACTTGCGCAGCTCGCGAGCCAGGTCGCCGATCCGATCGGTCTCCTTGTGACGAATGTGGCCGACGCCGCGGATCGTCGTCGGTCCTGCAGCAAACAGGGCGACCGGGGCGAGCGTCTGCACCGTGTCGCTGATCGCGTTCATGTCGACGTCGATCCCGTGTGCGGCGCGCCCCGAGACGGTGATCCCCTCGGCCTCGTAGCGCACCTCGCAACCCATTTGCGCGAGACACTGGGCGAACTTCACATCGCCTTGCAGGGCATCCTGCGACAGGCCCCGCACGGTCACTTCGCCGCCGGTGATCGCCGCCGCCGCCCAGAAGTAACTTGCGGCCGAGGCGTCGGGCTCGATTTCGTAACGGCAGCTTTGATATTGCTGCTTGCCCGCGGCGCGGAACACGGCTAGTTCTTCGGTTTCCAGCGTGACACCGAACGACTGCATCACGCGGAGCGTCATCTCGACGTACGGCCGCGACACTAGCTCGCCGCTGACGACCAGTTCGGCCGGGCTATCGGCGTAGGGAATCGCCATCAGGAGGGCGCTCAGGAACTGGCTGGAGATATTGCCGCGGACGGTTGCCCGGCCGCCGGCCAAACCCCGGCCGCGGATTTCGACCGGCGGAAAACCATCGCGGAGAGCCCCGCGGCAATCGGCTCCCAGTTCATTGAGCGCCGTGAGCAAGTCGCCGATCGGCCGCTCGCGCATCCGCGCGACGCCGTCGAGCCGATATCCGCCATGTCCGAGCGCACAGAGGGCGGTCAAAAAGCGGATCGTCGTGCCGCTATTGCCGACGAAGATGTCGGCCGTGGAAGCGGGAAGCCGTCCGCCGCGGCCGGACACGACAAGTCGCGTGCCCGCTTCCTCCACCGCGACCGAGAGGCCTAACTGCCTGAGCCCCTCGACCATCACCCGCGTATCTTCGCTGTCGAGCGCTCCTTCGAGCGTCGACGGGCCGATGGCGAGCGCCGCGCAGACGAGCGCTCGATTCGTGATGCTCTTGCTCCCCGGCGGACGAATCGTTCCGCGTACGGGCTTTAGGACGGGCTCAATCTCAATGCGATCGGTCGGTTTGCTCACGGGGCCGCAATTTTCCAGAGGTTCTTCTCGCTCCGCAGATACAATCCATTATGAGCGATCGCCGGCGTCCCATAAAAGGGCTCGCCCATCTCGGCCGTGTGGACGATCTCCCCCTTCTCGCCCCCCAGCTTGACCACGAAGCACTGTCCATCCTTGTTGACGGCATACAGGTGTTCGCCGGCAATCACCGGCGTGGCCCAGAACGTCCCCTTCAGGCGAACCTGCCACTCAACATCGCCCGTCTTCTCGTCGCCGCAGGCCAGCACGCCGACGCGATTCAGGGCGTAGACCTTGCCGCCATGCACCACCGGGCTGGCATTGGCCAGGACGAGCTTGTTCGATTCCCAGGCGAGCGACGGCGTGCTGGGGGACGCCGATGTGTCGAGGACCGTCAGCCCGGTCGCCGGCACATACACGCGGTCGCCCAGGGCCATGAGCGACGGAATCCCGCCACACTTGGCGTCGAATCGCCACAGCTCCTTGCCCGAGGTGGGCTCGACCGCGGTCACGCCACTGGCCGATTGCAGGAGGACGCTGGGCTTCTCGCCCGGCCGCTTCAGCACGGCTGGTGAGACCCAATTGGCTCCCTTGGGACGGGCGATCTTCCAGCGATTCTCGCCGGTGGCCACATCGAGCCCGGCCGCGAACGAATCTCCCTGGCACTCGACCTGCACGACGACCGTGTCACCCGCGACGACCGGCGAGCTCGACATGCCGACGTCGTTTCCGGCCTTCGGATAGTCGTGTCCCAGGCCGCGATACCAGAGCAGGTTCCCCTCGAGATCAAGACAGACCAGGTCGTTCGACGAGTAGAACGCAAAGATTCGCTCGCCGTCGCTGGCGGGCGTCGGTGCGGCATTCGCGCTTTCGGGATGATGGAACGGCCGGCCCGTCGCCCACACCTGCCGATGCCAGAGTTGCTTGCCGGTCTGGGCGTCGAACGCCAGGACATGCAGGCGGTCTTGCTGGACGGCGCCCGAACTGGCCGTGACGATCACTCGATCTCCGACGACGATCGGTCCGCTCACGCCATCGCCCGGCAGGGCCGCCTTCCAGGCGACGTTTTCCTCGGCGCCGAACTGTGTCGGCAGCTTCACATCGGCCGCCACCGGGTTGTTGTCGCTGCCGCGGAATTGCAGCCAGTCGGCCGCGGTGAGCAGTGGGATCACAGCGAGTAAGAGTGCGTATCGCATAGGGATATATCAGTAGGGTTGGTATGGGAGTGCGAGGGTAAGGGAGTGGAGGCGATCCAGCTCAGCGAGCCAGTGCCTTAACGAGCTAGCGCCACTTTGCCGCCAGGACGGTCTTGCGACAGGATTGCCGTCCCAATCTCGTCGCAAACGCGGAGCTGAAACTTCCAGTCCTGGGCCCAAGCCTCGGTCTGTTCGTTCTGGCAGATCTTGAGCAGGATCGTATTCTTTCCTGCCTTCAGCTTGCCCGGGACGATGTACTGGTCGATGTCGCCCCCGGCGTGATACACATGGTTGGCGGTCAGAAACTCGCCGTTGAGCCAGACCTTGTTGGCGTTCATCGAGCTCAGCCGGAGCTGGCAGGGACGGTCGCGGTCGACGGTAATTTCGGCATAGGCATACGCGACCGCTCCCTTGTGCTTGTCGAGGGCCTTCGTCAGGTCCACTTCACCAAAGCTTTCCGTCGTGGCGAAATCAATCCAGCGGACTTTCCCCTGCTGGCCGTCGAGTTCCGCTGCCAGATCGACCTTCGTTTCCGGCGGATAGGCGGCGTCCCAACCTTTGTCGGCCACGTTGTCGAATGGTCCGATGATCTTCCACTGCATCACGTAGCCCATGTGGCGAGCGATGTC
>JALORD010000342.1 GCA_025459145.1 Pirellulaceae bacterium
CCGGATGAGCGAACTCTCGGGGCGCGTGCAAAAGCTGGTCGTGATGCTGGTGACGAGCCTCTACGCCTCTCGGCACGGGAGCGAAGTCGTGCAGCAAGCCGCGAACGTCTACTGCCAGTCGCTCGCGCAGGAACTTACCGGCGAGCGGCCGACCGATCGCTACTACCGGTCGATCACCGAACTCGGCACCCGCGTGGCCGACGGCGGCTTCGCGTCGATCGCGGGCCTCCAGCCGGATGAGATCCTGATGCCGTATACGCAGGAGGCCTGAGCGCGAATAGACGTCAAGGGACGGGATTGGACTTTGCCATTGTTACACTGACAACGAAAGGGACTGCGCGTCAGAATAGCTCTGATTGAAGCCCGCCCACTTTTCCTGCACTCGGCCGCGCCATGACAGCTGATACTCGAATGATAGGATTCGAGAGAGACTCCGAGCTAGGAGCGCTTCTGGCACAGTTCGGAGCCATTCAGGATTACAGAGCGACTTTGCCGGAGCATTTACTTGGCATTCTCCGGCAGCAGCAACCGAGCGTCATCATTGAGAGCGCCGAGTTGCTCGGCGCCCCAAAGTGCGACCTCGGAGGGATGCAACATCCGGACCGCAAGACACTCGTCAGAGTTCAGACTTTGCGCGTTCCACTTGATCTGCGACTTACACTTCGAGTCGGCACACAGAAGAGTTGAAGCCTGGAAAACAAAGGTGTCAGGAACGTGTCAGGAACCGATATGACAGAACCAATTTGCGGTTTCTGACAATTGTTGTTGGCGTGGGGCGTGCCGTTCACACCGCCCTGGCTTCCTGGCAGTACAGATGCACGTGGACTGAGCCGTCGGTGCCGTAGTCGAACACGCGGCGGACCACTTCGAGCTTGAACTTGGGGACTGTCACCAGATCGCCAACCGCCGGTACCGGGAGCGGTTGTTCCGATTCGATCAGGTCGCAGTACGCTGTGCCCGATTTGTCGGAAATTTCGAGCACGAAGCGGGCGTCGCTGGCGGGCATGTTGTGACTCCGGAGATGGCGACTTTTCAGCAGACAGCGAAATTGTAGCAGCGCCTTGGATCGGTCGTTGCCACTCATTTGCCGCCTGGCTGCCACAGCCGCACTTTGTTGTCGCCCGACGCGACGGCCAGGAGCGAGCCGTCGGGGCTAAAGGCGAGCGCGAAGACGGTGCCTGTCTGGCCCTGGATGGTTGCCAATTCCTTCCCGGTCATGACGTCCCACAGCTTCACTTCCCCCTGAACGGCAGCGACCGCTGCGGAACCGGTCGCGAGCTGCGTGCCATCGGGATGGAAGGCGATGCTCGTCGCGCTCAAGTTGTGTCCCCCCAATGCCAATCGCTCCTGGCCCGTCGCGACGTCCCACAATTTGACGCTTCCGTCGAAGCCAATCGAGGCGACGGATTTCTCATCGGGTGCAAAGGCGACTCCGGTTGCCCGATCGTCGTGCCCGGCCAGCGTCGTTACTTCTTTGCCGGTCGCCACGTCCCAAATCTTGATCGTTCGGTCCTGGCTCGACGAGGCGAGGAGCTTGCCGCTCGCGCTCAGGGACAGACCCGAGACGAAGTTCGTGTGGCCTTCGAGCGTCTTGGTCAGCCTGCCCGTGGCCGGATCCCAAAGCTTGATCGTGCTGGCGATCGTGTCGATGCCGCCCGTTGCCAGAACCTTGCCATCCTGCGACAGGGCCATGGCAAACGCGAGTTGCCCGTGCCCGGCAAATGCAATCGGGCTCTCCTTGCCGTTGGCCAGATCCCACCGCTTGACCTCGCCCGTCGCCCCGAGTGATACGAGCCCCGCGCTAATCGCAGCGCCAGGCTGAACGGGCAGAAACACGACGCCCGCGACCCACGATTTGTGCCCAGCAAACGATTCCGTCTCCTTGGCTGTCGCTACGTCCCACAGTTTGATCGTCTGGTCCTGGCTGCCGGAGGCGAGCAGCTTCTGATCCGGCGAGAATGCGACGGCGTACACCACGTCGGTGTGCCCAGCCAGCGTGACCTGTAGTTTCGGCTCGACAGCTGCCAGAGGCGCGGTCCCAGCCGCGGCGACCAGTGCGAGAACGGTTGCCAGAAAGAAGACACGATTCATGGATTCCTCCCCTGCGGTGAAGTCCAGATGGGGTTCAACCGCGGCGCACTCGCGTCGATTAACGGCGACCTTTGTAACAGCCTGGAAACGGTCGTCACGCCTTTCCCGTCTCATCGGGTAGCGGCTGTTCGGCACGCCAGGCATCCCGGGCCTGTGCCGGGGCTGAAGCTGCCACTTGTCGGCTTGTCTTTTTCCGCGTTGGCGTCAGGAGTTTGGCCATGAATGCGTCGTTTCGCTGGGGTGTTTTCGCTTCCCTGGCTCTCGCCCTCACGGCTGGTTCTCTGACATTAGCGGCTGATACGGCCCCAGAAGCGAAAAGCGAGACGGCTGTGGACCCGGCCACAGCCGCGGCCCGCGAAGTGACGCAAGGGGCGCTGCGGATCGTCGACAAGGACGGCGGCGTGGTCGAGTGTCCGCTAAAGCATACTGACGTCGTGGCCGATGTCTCGGGGTTCATCGCTCGGGTGCGGGTGACGCAGACGTTCCACAACCCGACGAAAGAGAAGATCGAGGCCGTGTATGTGTTTCCGCTGCCGCACGAAGCGGCGGTCGACGAGATGACGATGGTCCTTGGCGAGCGGAAGATCGTCGGCCTGATCAAGCGGCGGCTCGAAGCGCGGCAGATTTATGAAGCGGCTCTCGCGGCCGGGCAGACTGCGGCGCTCCTGGAACAAGAGCGGCCGAACATCTTCACGCAGTCGGTCGGCAATATCGAGCCGGGCCAGGAGGTGAAGATCGAGATCGCGTATGTCGACGTCCTGAAGTACGACCTGGGCTCGTACGAGTTTCGCTTTCCGATGGTCGTCGGTCCGCGATACATCCCGGGCACGCCGAGCGGCGGTGCTCCGCCGACGCCGGCCGAGCTGCAAGGCCGTGTCTCGCCGCCGGTCGCCGATACCGACCGCGTCCCCGATGCCTCGCGGATCAGCCCGCCTGTGCTGAAGCCGGGGATGCGCAATGGCCACGATATTTCGCTGGCGATCAAGCTCAACGCTGGCGTGCCGATTCAGAACCTCGTGCACCCAAATCATCAGGCAGCAGTGCAGAAAGACGGCCCGCGAGCCGCGACGATCGCGCTCGCCAAGGGCGACTCCATTCCGAACAAGGACTTCGTCCTGCGGTACGACGTCGTCGGCAAGAAGCCAGAGATGGCAGTTCTAGGACACACAGGCGAGTACTCCGGCGACCGGCAGAAGCTGGGCAATGGCTACTTCATGCTGATGATTCAGCCGCAGGAAGACGAGCGGCTGACGAAGAGCCCGCCCCGCGAGATTGTGTTTTTATGCGACGTGTCGGGATCCATGTCGGGACAGCCAACGGGCAAAGTGATCGAGGCGATGCGGGGGATGCTCAAACTGTGCCGCCCGCAAGACACGGTGCAGGTGATCACGTTCGCCAGCCAGGCGAACAAGCTGTTTGAAAAGCCGGTGCCGGTGAACGAGGCCAACATCGCCAAGGCGCTCGCCTTTAGCGAAGGCTTCCAGGGTTCCGGCGGCACCGAGATGCTAAAAGGGGTGAAGCTGGCGATCGACGAGCCGCTCGACAAGGAGCGGCTGCGGATCGTGGTGATGCTGACCGACGGCTACATCGGCAACGAAGCCGAGATCATCGAACACGTCGGCAAACACTGCGGCGACCAGGTTCGCTTCTGGGCCGTAGGAATCGGCAGCTCGCCGAACATGTTCCTCGTCGACGGCGTGGCGAAGCAAGGGGGCGGCATGGGCAAGTCGCTCGGCCTGGAGGACGACGCGGTGTCGCTGACGCAGGAGATCATGACGCGGATTCAGCGGGCGCAGCTCGCGAAGATCAAGATCGATTGGGGCCAGCTGCAGGTGGCGGAGACCTATCCGGCCAAGATTCCCGAACTATGGGCCGGCCGGCCAGTGATTGTCTTCGGACGCTATGCGACCGACGGCCCGCGGGACGAGTCGGTCCTCGTTTCCGAAATCAAGATTAGCGGCAACGTCGAGGGAGAAGACGTGAGTTGGCCGCTGTCGGTCGAGCTGCCGCTGGCACAGAAGGAGCACGACGTCCTGGCCAAGGTTTGGGCCCGGCAGAAAATCGAAGACCTGATGCACCAGACGTACTACCAGGGCTCGCCCGCGATCGAAGAGATGGTGACGGGCATCGCCCTCGATTACAAACTGATGAGCCAGTACACGAGCTTTGTGGCGGTCGACAGCACAATGCCGGTGGATGAATCGGCCCCGCCCGCGATGCCGCGGCGGATGCTCGTTCCCGTACCGCTTCCCGAGGGGACACGGTGGGAAGGGTTCTTTGGCGAGAGCAACAGCGAAAGGCTCGAGGAGTTTGCCTTCGACTTTGCACTACAGGGGAGGGAAGCCCAGCCGGCCACTCGCCCAATGTCTCTCGCGCGCGATCGGGCACCGGTGGAATTGAAGAAGCTCGCAGAGCTGAGCTACCGATTCGCGCCACCCATGAACGGGCCCGCCCCCGGTGCTCAGCCCATGGCGTATCGACTGAGCCCCGCTGCGGGCGACCCAAGGTTTGGGCGGCAGAGCGGAATGGAAATGCCAGGGAGGGGCGGTTTCGGCGGTCGCGGGATTGCCACCAAGCAATCGTCGCTCGCCGCAGGTTATGGAAGCATAGCCCCGGCTTCGGCTACACCAACGGCAGCGACGACATTTGCCATCGACGGCCTGCAGCTCATGCTGAAGGATGGAGAGATTGATGGCCGCGCGGGTGGCGGTTCCGCGCTGGGTTACACCCAAAACGCGTTGTACGCTCAAAGCGGCAAGTTCGTCGAAGCGGCCCAGAAGGCTTGGGCCGCAGCGACCGGGGAGCAGGCACCCAAGGATCGAAAGATTGTGCGGCAGCTCCTCGCGCAGGCCGCGCTCTTCGATTCGGCAGCCGCCCGCTACGGCCAATCCGACGGCAGCACGGCCGCCAATGCAATCGAGCGGCTCGACACGCTGCATGCCGAAGACGTGAAAGAATGGAGCGCCAAGCTGCCGCAGCTCGATAAGAAGCTCGATCTGGTGATTCGCAATCAGTCGCTCGAGCGCGCGATCGAACAAATCGCGGCCGCGGCGGGGATTGCAATCATCGTCGACGACGCGAGCCTCGGCGATGCGGCGGTGTTGGCGGCGGCCGGTTTGCCGAATGCTGCCGCTCCGCGAGTAAGCTATCTCGATCTGCGGCGGGCCACCGTGGCCCAGGCCCTCGATTGGCTGCTTATCCCAGCGCATCTGCAGTGGTCGCCCGAGGGGGGCAAGATCGTCGCCCGGACGAGCCGTCGCGAGGCGGGTTCGTCCGCGTGGATCTATCACGTCGGAGCGATCGCTTTGCCCAGCGAAGCGGAGATGGCCCCGGCAGCCGGCGATCAGGCGAAGCTGATTGCCGCGGCCCAGCAGGCGGCCGACAAGTTCGCCGGCGGCCTGCGCGGAGCCATGCAGATCGACGAAACGCAGCTCGTCTGGTTCGCACCGGGCCAGCTGCTCCTCGTCGGTACGCCCGAGCAGCACGCGAAACTGTCGTCGCTCGTGGCCACGCTGCAAGCCAAGAAAGTCGCGCCGGTGGCCGCGAGTAGCGGTCTGCCCGCGGAGCTTGTGAAGACGGCTCGCGAGCGGTTCGCCGGTCGGCAGGAGAAGCTGACCAAGGCAGAAGCCCTGAATCGCAAACTCGACCTGGCGGCGACTCATGACCAGTTCAGCTGGCAGCTGGTCGCGGCTGCAGCCGGAGGCCAGACCGATCTCGAGGCGCTGACCGAACTGCAAATCGCCTGGCAAGCGCCCGAAACGCGCGAGCTGCTCGCCGGCCCGGCGCGGCCGCTCGTGATGCGGTCGCTGTGGGCGATCTGCGAGGCGGAGCGGCAATTGGCTGGCGAATCGCGTGAGCCAAGTGAACTGGCGATTCTGGCCGCATCGGCTCGCCAGCAGGTCGCCGAAACGCCGGTCGCTAAGCCGGCCGAGGGAAGCGATCCGGCGACGGTCGAAGCGGCGGCATTGGCGAGCAACCTACTCGCCGTCCTCGCCACGCCGGACGACCAGGCGGCCCGCGACGCGCTCGCGCCGCTGCTTGTGCCCCGGAAGGCCGAAGACAGCCTCGCCGAGCTGCGAATGCTCGCCCGGCTGATCGTCCCCGCACCGGCACCGGGCAACCAACAACTGGCAGCCGCCGACCGGGCCGCCCTCGGCAAACTGCTGTCTGGCGGCACCGCGGCCAGTGCCGATCACGCCCTGCTCATCGCCCTGGCCAGCCGCAAGGCGGGGAGCGACACCTGGACTGCCTTCCGCGGCGCCGCCGGCGACCTCCTCGGCAAAACGCCGCTGCCCGGCGAGCTTGTCGTCTGGGTGAATCGGCTGGGACCGGCGCGGTGAGAGGTTGAGGC